>NZ_JBSFHV010000012.1:0-254653 GCF_053597235.1 Streptomyces sp. NPDC001493 | reverse complement strand
CACCGCTGGGCCACGGCGGAGACGGTGAGGGCCGTCCCGCCGCGACGGGACAGCTCCCGGTGGCACTCCTCCAGACGGCGCTTCACCGCTGTGGAAGCGGGCGCGCGCCGGGTTCGTCGTACGGGGTGGTGCCTGGCCGGTCAGGGTGCGGGGTGCGGTGCCGGGTGGGTCAGGGGCGCCGGGTGTGGCGGCGGTCCAGCTGCGCGTCCTGCTTGTCGAGGCGGGTGTCGTACTTCGCCAGCGGCGCCGCCTTCGCGGGGTCGGCGGCGACGGCGGCCGGGGTGACACCGGCCCAGCGCAGGATGGTCGCGGTGGCCGCCGCGCTCTCGTCGGCCACCAGGCCCGCCACGTTGGAGCCGTGGTTGCCGCCGGGCTGGGTGTAGACGTAGCTGTCGCGGGAGCCCTTGCCGGGGGCGAACCGCTCGGCGCCCCACGGGTCGTTCTGCCCGTAGACGTACATCATCCGGGTGGCGTGGTGGGTGACCCAGGAGTCCACGTCCCGCATGACGCCCTTCTGGAAGGTCATCGGGATGGAGGCCGGCACGAAGTTGCGCGGCGGCTGGTAGCCGTACCGGCTCAGCCTGCCGAGCCAGGGCTGCGTGATGTCGGGCGAACCGAGCTGGGTACCGGCCTGGTAGTAGTACGGCGTGTACGTCTCCAGGCCCTGGTCGGCGTAGGCCGAGAAGCCCGAGATGGCGTCCACCGAATCCCAGATCTCCTGGTCCGTGGCGGTCTTGGCGTCGGCCGGGAGGGAGGCGCAGTCGGCGACCTTGCTGTACTGCCAGAACGCCCAGACGTAGTCCATGACGACGGCCTCGTACGCCTTGTCGAGAGTGCCCACGGTGGTGAAGGTGTAGCCGTTCTCCGCCGCGTACGCCGCGTACTTCTCCTCCAGGGGCGCACGCCGGATCAGGGCCTCGCGCTGGACTCCGCTCAGCTTGTCGCGGCACTCCTTCGTACCGACCGTCGTGAAGAAGCGGTCGTACGCGGAGTCCTCGTCGTTCACCACGTCGTTCGGTGCGACGTACGCGACGACGCCGTCCATGTCCTTCGGGTAGTAGCGCTCGTAGTAGGTCGCGGTCATGCCGCCCTTGGAGCCGCCGGTGGCCAGCCAGTTCTGGCTGTAGATCTTCTTCAGCGCGGTGAACACCCGGTGCTGGTCGCTGGCCGCCTGCCAGATGTCGAGCTTGGACCAGTCGGCGGGCTGGGGACGCGACGGCGTGAAGAACCGGTACTCCAGCGAGACCTGGTTGCCGTCGACGATCCGGGTGGGCTCGCTGCGGCTCGCCGAGGTGGAGACGTTGTAGCCGCTGGTGTAGAAGACCGTGGGCCGCGAAGTGTCCTTGTGCAGCAGGGTGATCCGCTGCTGGAACGTTCCCTTGGACGGGTGGCGGTGGTCGATCGGCTGCGTGTAGTTCAGCACGAAGTAGCGGTAGCCGGTGACCGGCTTCTCCTCGATCAGGCTCATGCCCGGAATGGCGAGAATGCGGTCCCTGATGTCGAGGGCGTCCGCGGTCGCGGCCGCCGTCGCGGAGGTTCCCGCCTGCTCCACGGCCGGCTGCGCGGCGGTGGCCGCTCCGGCCGAGGCGCCTGTCGCACCGACCGTGCCGATCAGCAACGCGAGCGACAGAGCACCTCTGAGCGTCTTACGCATACGCACTCCCCTGGGTTCACGACATTGGCCGTGAACCTAGCGGGAGCAACACGCACCACGCCAGACCCAGTTGTCCCGGCGCGGCGCGATGCGGTGGGTGTATTGCCCAGGCGCGGCGCGGTGCGGCGGGTGTATCGACCCGCCGCACCGCACCGGGGCGCCGCTCAGACGGCGGCGGGCTCGTCCTCGCCTATGAAGGTGCGCCACAGCCGGGCGTACCGGCCCTGGAGCGCGAGGAGTTCGTCGTGCGAACCGTCCTCCACCACCCGGCCGTGCTCCATCACCACGACCCGGTCCGCGCGCGCCGCGGTGGTCAGCCGGTGCGCCACCACCAGCGTGGTGCGGCGGCCGGTGAGCCGGTCGGTGGCCTGGTTGACCAGGGCCTCGCTGGCCAGGTCCAGGGAGGCGGTGGCCTCGTCGAGGAGCAGCACGTCGGGGTCGACCAGCTCGGCGCGGGCCAGCGCGATGAGCTGGCGCTGCCCGGCGGAGAGGTTGCGGCCCCGCTCCGCGACCTCGTGCAGATAACCGCCGTCCAGCGTCGCGATCATGTCGTGCGCGCCGACCGACCGGGCCGCCGCCTCGACGCGGGCGTCGGAGGCGTCCGGGATGCCGTAGGCGATGGCGTCGCGGACCGTACCGGGGAAGAGGTACGACTCCTGCGGGACGACCCCGAGGTGGTGCCGGTACTCGGTCATGTCGAGTTCCCGCAGATCGGTGCCGTCCGCGGTGACCCGGCCGGACGTCGGGTCGTAGAACCGGGCGACCAGCTTGACCAGCGTGGACTTGCCCGCGCCCGTCTCGCCGACGAACGCCACGGTCTGCCCGGCCGGGATGCGCAGGTCGATTCCGGTGAGGGCCTCCTCCTCGTCCCCGTACGCGAAGGAGACGTTCTCGAACGCGATGTCGCCGCGCAGCTCCGACAGTTCGACCGGTGCGTCGGGGTCGGCGGTGGAGGTCGGCTCGCGCAGCAGCTCCTGGATGCGGCCCAGGGAGACGGTGGCCTGCTGGTAGCCGTCGAAGACCTGGGAGAGCTGCTGCACGGGGGCGAAGAACAGGTCGATGTAGAGGAGGTACGCGACGAGCGCGCCGACCAGCAGCGTCCCGTCGTCGACCCGGCCCGCTCCGACGATCAGCACGGCGGCCGAGGCGACGGAGGAGAGCAGCTGGACGAACGGGAAGTAGACCGAGATCAGCCACTGGCCGCGCACCCGCGCCTGCCGGTAGTGGGTGGAACGCTCCGCGAACCGCGCCGCGCCGTCCCGCTCCCGGTTGAACGCCTGCACGATCCGCAGCCCGGAGACGGACTCCTGGAGGTCGGCGTTGACGGCACCGATCCGCTCACGGGCGAGCTGGTACGCCGCCACGCTCTTGCGCCGGAACACGACGGTCCCGACGATCAGGAACGGCAGCACGGCGAAGACGACGAGGGCCAGCTGCACGTCCAGCACGAGCAGCACCGCCATGATCCCGAAGAAGGTGACGGCGGAGACGAACGCGGTGACCAGACCGGTCTGCAGGAACGACGACAACGCGTCGACGTCGGTTGTCATGCGAGTCATGATCCGGCCGGTCAGCTCGCGCTCGTAGTAGTCGAGGCCGAGCCGCTGGAGCTGCGAGAAGATCTTGAGCCGGAGCGAGTAGAGCACCCGCTCACCGGTCCGGCCGGTCTTGCGGGTCTCCCCGATCTGCGCCGCCCACTGCACGATGACGGCGGCCAGCGCGAGGAGCGAGGCCGTCCAGATCGCGCCGGTCGACATCTGTGTGACACCCGAGTCGATGCCGTGCCGGATCAGTACCGGCAGCAGCAGGCCCATCCCGGCGTCCACGGCCACCAGCGCCAGGCTGACCAGCAGCACCGGCCCGAACCCGTGCAGCAGCCTGCGCAGCCCGTACGAACCCTCCGGGCGGACGGCCCGGTCCTCGTCGACGTCCGGGACGTCCGTCGCGGGCGGCAGCGCCTCCACCTGGGCGAGCAGCTCCGGGGTGGCGGGCATGCCCGCGGTGGCCCGGTCACGCTCCTGCTCCTTGCGGATCCAGAGCGCCGGGGTGATGCCGCGTTCGGTGTCGAACTCCGCCTCCATCTCCTCCTGGAGCGTCCGGTCGTCCTCCAGGGGCGGAATCCGCACCGGCCGGTGGCCGGGCGAGGTGCCGCCCAGCTCGTCCGGGTCGGTGAGCAGCCGCCGGTAGAGCGCGGAGCGACGCTCCAGCTCCTCGTGGGTGCCGACGTCGGAGAGACGCCCGTCATCGAGGACGGCGATGCGGTCGGCGAGGCCGAGGGTGGAGCGGCGGTGGGCGATGAGGAGCGTGGTGCGGCCCGCCATCACCTGGCGCAGGGTCTCGTGGATCTCGTGCTCGACGCGGGCGTCGACGGCCGAGGTGGCGTCGTCCAGGACGAGCAGCCGGGGGTCGGCGAGGATCGCGCGGGCCAGGGCGACGCGCTGGCGCTGCCCGCCGGAGAGGGTGAGGCCGTGCTCGCCGACCTTGGTGTCGTACCCCTTCGGCAGTTCGGCGATGAACCGGTCCGCCTGCGCGGCACGGGCGGCGGCCTCGATCTGCTCCTGGGTGGCGTCGGGGCGCCCGTAGGCGATGTTGGCGCCGACGCTCTCGGAGAAGAGGAAGCTGTCCTCGGGGACGAGCCCGATGGCGGCGCGCAGCGACCCGAGGGTCAGCTCGCGGACGTCGTGGCCGCCGACGAGGACGGCGCCGTGCGTCACGTCGTAGAAGCGCGGCAGCAGCATGGAGACGGTGGACTTGCCGCTGCCGGACGCGCCGACCAGCGCGACGGTCTCACCGGGGGCGATGGAGAGGGAGAAGCCCTTGAGGACGGGGCGGTAGTGGGTCTCCTCGCCGTCCTCCGCGTGGTCGGTGTGCGCGGTGTCCGCGCCGAGGCCGGGGTCGGCCGCGGGGGCTCCCGGGGGCGTGCCGTAGCCGAAGCCCACGTTGTCGAACTCGACGCCGGCCGGGGCGTCGGCCGGCAGCTCCTTGGTGCCGTCGGCGAACGTGGGCTCGGTGTCGATCAGCTCCAGCACCCGGTCCACACCGGCGCGGGCCTGCTGGCCCACGGTGAGGACCACGGCGAGCATCCGGACCGGCCCGACGAGCTGCGCGAGGTACGAGGAGAACGCGACGAACGTGCCGAGGGTGATCTCCCCCCGGGTCGCCAGCCAGCCGCCGAGCGCCAGCATCGCGACCTGCCCGAGCGCGGGCACCGCCTGGAGCGCGGGGGTGTAGCGGGCGTTCAGCCGGATGGTGCGCATCCGGCCGGCGAACAGCCGGCGGCCGACCTCGCGGAGCTTCCCGGTCTCCTGCTCCTCCTGCCCGAACCCCTTGACGACCCGGACCCCGGAGACGGCCCCGTCGACCACTCCGGCGACGGCGGCGGCCTGGCTCTGGGCGTACCAGGTGGCGGGGAAGAGACGGGCCCGCGAGCGGCGGGCGATGAACCAGATCGCGGGTGCGACGGCGACGGCGACCAGGGTCAGCAGCGGCGAGAGCCACGCCATGATCACCAGGGAGACGAGGAAGAGCAGGACGTTCCCGATGGTCATCGGGAGCATGAACAGCAGGCTCTGGATGAGCTGGAGGTCGCTGGTGGCCCGGCCGACGACCTGGCCGGTGGAGAGCTCGTCCTGGCGTCTGCCGTCGAGCTTGGTGATCGTCGCGTACATCTCGGTACGGAGGTCGTGCTGTACGTCGAGGGCGAGCCGGCCGCCGTAGTAGCGGCGGACGAACGCGGTGACGTAGATGACGACCGCCGCCCCTATCAGCAGGCCGGTCCAGACCGCGAGCGAACGGGTGTGCGTGGTGACGACGTCGTCGATGATCACCTTGGTGATCAGCGGGACCAGGGCCATCACGGCCATCCCCGCGAGGGAGGCGCCGAGCGCCAGGATCACGTCGCGGCGGTAGCGCCAGGCGTAGCCGGCGAGGCGGCGGGCCCAGCCCTGGGGGGCTGGGGGCTGTTCGGCTTGGGGCTGCTGGGCTCGGGGCTGGGGGGCTTGGGGCTGGGGGGCTTGGGACTGGGGGGCGGGGGCCCCTGATGGGTCAGGGGTCTGCTCGGTGGGCGCTGGCTGTCCGGGGGTCTGCGCGTGTGCGCCCGCCGCCGGTTGCCCTGGGGTCTGCGCGTGTGCGCTCGCCGCCGGTTGCCCGGGGGTCCGTCCGGTGACCGCCGGTTGCCCGGGGGTCCGTTTCCCGGAGTTCCGTTCTCCCGGTTCCCGTTGTTCTGCGCCCGCCACGGATGCCTCCCGATCGCCCTGCTGCCGCCTGCGAACGTGCTGTCGCGTGACGCCACTCCCTCTGATCTTCCGCAACGCACCAACGCGCTGGGCTGCGGATTTCATCCCGCTGCAACAAATGCCGGTCAATGGTCCCGAGGCAAATCACCCGATCGGCTGAAGTCGAGGTTCTGCCCCCTACGCACGTTCGATCCGCGACTACGGTGGGTAACCAAGACGGCGAGCGGCTCTGCCGGAGGGGCGGAGTCAGGAATGTCGGGTCTCCGGGAGTCGGAGGCCGCGAACGAGGGAGGGGAACTCCATGAGCGAGGAGAAGCCGAGGAGCGAGGCGTACCGCTGCGGCCAGGTGTACGCGGTGATCGAGGTGCTTCAAGGGCTGGACCCGGTCGGCGGTTGGAAGCTGTCCGGCGAGAGCTACCGCGCCGACACCTCCGTGAAGCCCATGGGCAATTTACGGAACGCCATGTCCGGGGTGGGCAAGCACTACATCGAGGCGCGGCTCAGGCATCCGGTCGGCGACGTGGACAAGGTCTTCGGCATGCTGCGGGACGCCATGCCGTTGAAGAGCGACTTTCCCGGCAGTCTGGAGCACGGGGAGCCCGCCGAATTCCTCCAGGGCCGCGAGGACCAGATAGCGCTCATCAAGAAGGAGACCAGCCTGCGCCTGCTGCGCTGAGCTCACGCACGCCGGTCTCCCCTCTCCTCCTCGTCCGTCCCCGTCCAGGGCTGCTGACCGGGCGACCCCCGGTCGGGGCCTCCGTCCGTACGGGCTCCCCCGGTCGGCGGCCCCGGTCAAGCACCTCCGGCTACAGGTGCGTCGGGGCGAACATCCTGAGCAGCGCCGGGAGCACGACCACGGACGGGCCGGGCTCGGCAAGTGCCTTCGCCAGGTCGGCGGCGAGGGCGTCCGGTGAGGTGCGGACGGCCGGGACACCGAAGGACTCGGCGAGGGCGACGAAGTCCGGGCGGGCCAGCTCGGTGGCGGTGGCCTCGCCGAAGGCGCCCGTCATGTACTCGCGCAGGATGCCGTAGCCGCCGTCGTCGACGATCAGCCAGGTGACCGGGAGGTCGTACTGGCGGGCGGTGGCGAGCTCGGCGATGGAGTACATCGAGCCGCCGTCGCCGGAGACCGCGAGCACCGGCCGGGTCGGGTCGGCGGCGGCCGCTCCGAGGGCGGCCGGGAAGGCGTAGCCGAGACCGCCGGCGCCCTGGGCCGAGTGCATGGTGTTGGGGTGGCGGGCGTCGAAGGCCGACCAGGCCCAGTAGGCCAGGATCGTCATGTCCCAGAAGCTGGGCGCGGTGTCCGGGAGCGCTTCGCGGACGGAGGCGAGGACGCGCTGTTCCAGGGTGAGGTCCTGGGACTCGATGCGGGCCCGGACCTGCTCCAGCAGGGTCCGGACACGCGTCGGGGCGGTGGGGTCCTCGCGGGTCTCGACCGCTTCCAGGAGGTCGGCGAGGGCCTCCCGGGCGTCCGAGTGGATGCCGAGGGCGGGGTGGTTGGACTCCAGTTTCCCGGCGTCGGCCTCGATCTGGATGACCCGGCCCCGGGGGCTGAAGGTGTGGTAGTTCGAGGAGAGCTCGCCGAGTCCGGAGCCGATGACGAGGAGGACGTCGGCGGACTCCAGGAAGTCGGTGGTGTGCCGGTCCTCCAGCCAGGACTGGAGCGAGAGGGGGTGCTCCCAGGGGAAGGCGCCCTTGCCGCCGAAGGTGGTGACGACCGGGGCGTCCAGCTTCTCGGCGAGGGCGAGCAGCTTGCCGCTCGCGTCGGAGCGGACGACACCACCGCCCGCGATGATCGCGGGGCGTTCGGCGCGGGAGAGCAGCCGGGCGGCGGCGAGCGTCAGCTCGGGGCGCGGGTAGAGCTCGCGCGGGGTGGCGTCCATCGCGGAGACCGGCGGCAGCGTGGTCTCGGCGAGCAGCACGTCCTGCGGGATCTCGACCCAGACCGGCCCGTGCGGGGCGGTGAGGGCCGACTCCCAGGCGGCGGCGATGGCGGAGGGGATCTGTGAGGCGGTCCGCACGGTGTGGACGGACTTCACCACGTCACGGAAGGAGGCCTTCTGGTCCCGCAGTTCGTGGAGGTAGCCGTGCCGTCCGCCGCCGAGGCCGGCGGTCGGGATCTGGCTGGAGATCGCGAGGACCGGCGCGGAGGCGGCCGCCGCTTCCTGGAGGGCGGCGAGCGAGGTCAGCGCGCCGGGGCCGGTGGAGAGGAGCAGCGGGGCGACCTCTCCGGTGATGCGGCCGTAGGCGTCGGCCGCGAAGCCCGCGTTGTTCTCGACGCGGAGTCCGACGTACGAGAGGGAGGAGCGGCGCAGGGCGTCGAACATGCCGAGGGCGTGCTGGCCGGGCAGGCCGAAGACGGTGGTCGCGCCGAGTCCCTGGAGGGACTCGACGACGAGGTCACCGCCGTTGCGGCCGGGCGGCGGGTTGAGTGCGGCTTCGGCCTGGGCCTCGGTGAGGCGGGGCCGGTCGTCGTGGTCGTGGCTCACTTCGTCCGGGCCTCGGCGATCTGGCGGGACATGATCGTCGTCAGCTCGTACGCGGTGTGCGAGGCGGCGACGGCGGTGATCTCCGCGTGGTCGTACGCGGGGGCCACCTCGACCAGGTCGGCGGAGACGAGGTGGCAGGAGGAGAGGCCACGCACGATTTCGAGGAGTTCGCGGGAGGTGAGGCCGCCGGCCTCGGGGGTGCCGGTGCCGGGCGCGTGGGCCGGGTCGAGCACGTCGATGTCGATGGAGATGTAGAGCGGCCGGTCGCCGATGCGCTGGCGGAGCTGGTCGGTGATCTCGTCCACGCCGCGCCGCATCACGTCGGCGGAGGTCACGATGCCGAAGCCCAGCTTGGCGTCGTCGGTGAGGTCCTGCTTGCCGTAGAGCGGGCCGCGGGTACCGACGTGCGAGAGGGCGGAGGTGTCGAGGATGCCCTCTTCGACGGCCCGGCGGAACGGGGTGCCGTGGGTGTACTCGGCGCCGAAGTAGGTGTCCCAGGTGTCCAGGTGGGCGTCGAAGTGGAGGAGGGCGACCGGGCCGTGCTTCTTGGCGACGGAGCGCAGCAGCGGCAGGGCGATGGTGTGGTCGCCGCCGAGGGTCATCAGCCGGGCGCCGGTGGAGAGCAGGTCGTCGGCGGCGGCCTCGATCGTCTCGACGGCCTCGTTGATGTTGAACGGGTTGGCCGCGATGTCACCGGCGTCGGCGACCTGCGCCAGCGCGAACGGCGAGGCGTCCTGGGCCGGGTTGTAGGGGCGCAGGAGGCGGGAGGCCTCGCGGATCGCGTTGCCGCCGAAGCGGGCGCCGGGGCGGTAGGAGACGCCGGTGTCGAAGGGGACGCCGACGACGGCGACGTCGGTGGTGCCGACCTCGTCGAGCCGGGGCAGCCGGGCGAACGTCGCGGGACCGGCGTACCGGGGCACACGGGAGGAGTCGATGGGGCCGCGAGGCGTTTCGCTGCTGCTCATGGAGGGCCTTCTTTCGGGTCGTTCGGGGTGTTCCGGGGTGGGGGGCGTGGGTGCGGAGGTTCCGGAGCCTCCGCACCCCGGAGGGTGGTGGCCCGCCCGGGTGACCCGGTGCGGAGGTTCGCGGGAGCCTCCGCACCGGGGTGGGCGGTGGCCGCCATCGGTGGGACTGAACCGGTGGCGGCCGTGGGTCGGCCGGTCGTATCCGGACTCCCGTGGGCGACCGTGGGGGCGGTCGGCCGCGGGAGCCCGGCCGAGGGGTCCGGCGCGAGTGGTCTCGTGGGCGGTCTACACGGTGGCCGGTTCCTGGGCGGAGCCGCCGGCGGCGGAGGTGCCTCCGTCCCGGCCCCCGTCCCGGCCCCCGTCGCGGCCCCCGTCCTGGTCCCCGTCGCGTCCGGCCAGGCGTTCCCGCCAGGCGGCGAGCACGGCGGGGTCGGTGGGCTTGGTGGCCAGCGAGACGACGACGTACACGGCGAGCGAGAGGAGCAGTCCGTAGTAGACGGGTTCATTGGCAAGGATGCCGTACACCGCCATCAGGACGACGACCGCTGTCCCGCCGACGCCGACCGCGGCCAGCGCCCCGGCCGCCGTGCCTCGGCGCCAGAGGAGTCCGCCGAGGATCGGCACGAGGAGTCCGGCGACGAGGAGGTTGTACGCGACGGTGAGGGCTTCGACGACGTCGTTGAGGGCGATGGCGATGAGGATGACGGCGACACCCATGATGAGGATGAACGCACGGTTGCCCCGCACCTCGTCGTGCCCGCCGCCGTCCGCGGCTCCGTCGGCTCCTGTCCCACCGGCGCCCGACGCCCCCGTGGCGCCCGGGGCTCCCGCCCCTCGGCCGATCGCGCCGCGCAGCCGGGACCAGATGTCGTTGTTGGCGACGGTGGCGCAGGCGATCAGCGCGCCGGAGGAGGTGGACATCACGGCGGCGAGGGCGGCGGCCAGCACGAGCCCGCGCACACCGACCGGCAGCTCGTCCTTGACGATGGTGGCGAACGCGGAGTCGGCGCTCGGCAGCTTCGGGTACATCACCTTCGCGGCGGTGCCGATGACGGCCCCGGCGACGGCGTAGACGAGGCAGTAGGTGCCGGCGACGGTGCCGCCCCAGCGGGCCGTACGGTCGCTGCGCGCGGTGAACACGCGCTGCCAGATGTCCTGTCCGATCAGCATGCCGAAGGTGTAGATCAGCACATAGGTGAAGATCGTTTCGCCGCCGATGCCGAGCGGGTCGAAGTACTCGGTGGGCAGCTTGGCCTTCATCTCGCTGAACCCGCCCGCCTTCACGACCGCGATGGGCAGCAGCAGAAGAAGCACGCCGATCGTCTTGACGACGAACTGCACCATGTCCGTGATCGTGATCGACCACATGCCGCCGAGCGTCGAGTAGGCGACGACGATCGCCCCGCCGAGCACGATGGCCACGGTCCGGTCGAGGTCGAAGATGACGTCGAAGATCGTGGCGTAGGCGATGGTCGACGTGACGGCGAGCATGAGCGTGTACGCCCACATGACCACGCCGGAGATGATCCCGGCCCGGCCGCCGTAGCGGAGGTCGAGCATCTCGGAGACGGTGTAGACCTTCAGCCGGGCGATCCGCGCGGAGAAGAAGACGGACAGGGCGAGCAGGCCGAGGCCGATGGTGACGACCATCCACGCCCCGGAGAGGCCGTACTGGTAGCCCAGGCCGACGCCGCCGATCGTGGAGGCCCCGCCGAGGACGATCGCGGCCATGGTGCCGGAGTACATCCAGGGGCCGAGCCTGCGCCCGGCCACCAGGAACTCGCTCTTGGACTTGGCGCGGCGCATGCCCCACCAGCCCATGGCGAGCATGCCGGCCAGATAGACCACGATCACCGCGTAGTCGACAGCCATGGGCGTCCCTCCATCTCAGTCGGTCGGGTGCGCACGCCGGGTCGTTCCGTTCGTTCCGCGACGCGCCGACACCGGGCGCCCCGGTGTCCCGGCGTCCCGACGTCCCCGGCCTCCCGGCCTTCCGGGGCCGGGCGTCCTGCGAGGCTGCCGTTGCGGCAGGTGGTCCCCGGTGTCCTGGACGACAGGTGTCCGCCGCGCGGGGACTCATGCGTCCCGTACGTCTCGTGCGCCCTGATGACGGTAGGTGGCCGGTAGGCGGCGCTGAAGTGTACGTTTCCTCCATCCTTGACGTACACGATGGAGCAACCATCCATGCCGGACACCCCCGCAGGCCCCTTCCCAGCCCCTGGACCCGTCGGGCCTGTCGGACCCGCCGGACCACCCTCCCCCGCCGGACCACCCTCCCCCGCCGGACCCACCCCACCCACCGGACCGCCCACGCCGCCCGTCTCCCTGGGCGCGCTGCTGGCCCGCGAGGAGCTGGGGCTGCGCAGGATCGCCGGACCCGAGCGGGCGGAGCTGCTCTGGGTCCACACCTCGGAGATGGCCGACCCGTACCCCTATCTCCTCGGCGGCGAGCTGCTGCTCAGCGCGGGCGTGCTGCTGACCGACCCGGAGTGGTACGTCTCGCGGGTGGTGGAGGCGGGCGCGGCGGCGCTGGGCTTCGGGGTGCGGCCGGTGCACGAGTCCGTACCGCCGGGGCTGGCGGAGGCGTGCGAGCGGCACGGGCTGCCGCTCCTCGAAGTGCCGCCGGAGACCACGTTCACCTCGGTCGCCCGGGCGGTGTGGCAGCTGATGGCGGACGCCCGCCACCAGGAGCTGCGTCGGACGGCCCGCGCCCAGCAGGCCCTGGCGTCGGCGGCGGCCCGCCCCGACCCGGTGCCCGCGGTGCTCCACCAGTTGGCGGCCCAGCTGGGCGGGCACGCGGTGCTGCTGAGCCCCGAGGACGGCGAGATCCACACCGCGGGCGCCCGTACCGCCCCGGCCGTGCGCACCGCGCTCGCCCGGCTGGCCCGGGTGGTCGCCCCGCAGGAGCGGCGGGCCGCTCCCGCGTCCGCCACCGAGACGGTGGACGGCACCCAGCTGTCGGCGTACGCGCTGGGCGGCGGGCACGGTCTGGTGCTCGCCCTCGCCACCGGCCCCCGCGAGCCCGGCGACCACACGGTGGCGGGCATGGCCGTCGTCCTGCTCTCGCTGCTGGCCGCCCCTCACCAGGGCGCGGGATCGGCGGACCGTTCGGCCGCGCTGGTGCGGATGCTGCTCGGCGCGGCCCCCGGAGAGGTGGCGCCGCTGCTCGGTTCGGAGGGCCCGTGGACCGTGGTGCACGCCCGCCGCACGAGGAGCGGCAGCACCGCCCCGCTCACCGCGGGCACCCTCGGCGCCTCCCTCGGTTCGGCGCTGGTCGACACGGGCCGCCGTCCGGAGGAGGCGGTGCGCGTACTGCTCTCCGACACCGCCCGGCTCACCCCGCAGCCCGGCTGGGTGCTCGGCGCCTCCGACCCCGTACCGCTGGACGGGCTCGCGGCGGCGGACACCCGGGCGTCCCGGGCGCTGGCCCGCGCGGAGGCGACCCGTACCCCGCTGCTGCTCCACCGCGCGGACCGGGGCCTGACCGACCTGCTGACCGGCGAGGCGGCCGAGGCCCACGCCCGTACCCTGCTCGCCCCGCTGTCGGCGACCCTGCGAGAGACCCTGCGCTGCTGGCTGTCGCTGCACGGCAGCTGGGACCGTACGGCGGTGGCCCTCAAGATCCATCGCAACACGGTCCGCCAGCGCGTCGGCCGCTGCGCGGAGCTGCTGGGTACGGACCTGGACGACATGGACGTACGGACGGAGCTGTGGTTCGCCCTGCGGGTCGCCGGCTGACGCGACGACCGGGGCCTGGGCCGGGAAGACGCGAGGGCGGGGCGCCGAGGGCGGCGGGTCACCGTCTCACGGCCGTCTCACGGGAGGACCGGGCGGCCGTAGTCGGGCAGGTCCACGGTGGAGCTGACCTTCTCCCCCAGCCTGAGCATTCCGTTCAGGAACAGCGGGCGGGAGAGCACGGCGTCCCGGAACCGGATGCCCGCGGCGGTGCGGGGCGCGAAGAACTTCCCGGTCCGGTCGCCGCCTGACTGACAGCCCTTGGCGTACGTCCGCAGCCTGTTCTCGTACCGGGTGAAGGCGGCCCGGTGGTCGCCCCGGGAGCGCGCGAGTTCACCGGCCAGCACGTAGGCGGCGACCACCGCGGCTCCCGTGCCCATGCCGCCGATCGTGGCCCCGCAAGCGGCGTCCCCGACCAGGCAGATCCGCCCCGAGGACCAGGTGTCCACGTCGGCCCGACTGATCGAGTCGAAGTACAGCTCGGGGGCCTCCCGCAGCGACGCGAGCAGACGGGGAACCTCCCAGCCGAGGCCTGAGTAGGCGTCGGCGATGAGGCGTTTCTGCTGCTCGGGGTCGTGGCGGTCGTAGGACAGTTCGGGCGAGGCGAATACGAAGAACGCTCTCGCCAGGCCCGGGTTCCGCCCGTCGGCACCGACCCCGGCGTACCGCCCCGGGGTGCTGTGGCCGATCGAGCCCTCCCCTCCCCGGAGGCCCAGGACGTTGGGGAGTTGCCAGGTGGCCGCGTAGTGGCCGAGGTGGCGCACGTACTTCTCCTCCGGGCCGAAGGCGAGCCGGCGGACGTGGGAGTGGAGCCCGTCCGCCCCGATGACCAGGCCGAACTCGCGCGTGGCTCCGTGCCGGAAGTCGACCCGGACGCCGGAGTCCGTCTCGGTGAGGCCGGTGATCGAGTCGCCGAAGAGGTACTCGGTGTCCGGGAGGCCGTGTTCGTACAGCACCCGGGCCAGGTCACCGCGGAGCACCTCAAGCTCGCCGCCGGTGAACTCGGCGGGCAGCCGCAGCCGCGTACGACCGTCGGCGTCGACGAAGCGCACCGGGCTGCCGCCGGTCTGCACCCGGCGCAGCGCGGGGAGCAGGCCCATGCGCTCCAGCACGGTCAGGTGCGTCTCGCCCCGGAAGTCGACGGCCTGGCCGCCCCCGCGCAGGGCGGGGGCGAGCTCGACGACGGTGGGCTTGAAACCGTGGCGTCCCAGCCAGTAAGCCAGCGCCGGTCCGGCGATGCTCGCGCCGGAGATGAGGACGTTGTCGTTCACGGGCTCGTTCCTGTTCACGGTTGCCTCCGCGGAGAAACTGTGTCCGGTGGACACTGACAATAACTGTGTACCTTAGACACAGAGGGCTTGGCAAGGCCCGGCGAAGGCGAGGAGACTGCGGACATGGGTGGCGAACGCGGCGAGCACGCCGGGCAGAGCGAACACGGCGAGCACGCCGCGCTGGCGCGGCTGCTGTGGGGTCCGCACCCTCAGCCCGCGCGCGGCCCCCGACCCAAACTGGACCTGGAGCGCATCGCGCGGGCCGCGATCGAGATCGCCGACCCGGACGGGCTGGCCGAGGTCTCCATGCAGCGGGTCGCCGCCCAGCTCGGCGTGACGAAGATGGCGCTGTACCGGTACGTACCGGGCAAGGCCGAGCTGGTCGCCCTGATGGTGGACGCCGCGATCGGCCCGTACCCGGCGACGGAAACCGAGGCCGGCGGCTGGCGGGAGCAGCTGGAGGAGTGGGCCCACCGGCTGATCGCCGTCTTCCAGCAGCACCCCTGGGCCCTGGAGGCCGCCGTCGGGCCGCGCGTCCTGGGACCCGGCGAGCTGTCCTGGATGGAACGCGCCGTGTCGGCACTGGACGGTACGGGTCTGAGCGGAGCCGAACGGATGGACACGGCCGTACTGCTGGTGAGTCACGCACGCGGCATCACCCAACAGTCCCGGGCGGCAGGCAACACCGGGAACCCCGAGGCACAACTCGGTGCCGTGCTGGCCGATGTGATGCGCACGCACGGCGAGCGGTTTCCCGCGCTCGCCGGGGCACTCGCGTCGGCCGCCCGAGACGAAGGGCAGGACCAGGCTTGGGAGTTCGGCCTCCAGCGCATCATGGACGGCGTGGCCGCACTCATCGACGCCCGCGCGAGGCGGACCGGCTGACCAGCCGCCGGAAACCGCAGGGAGACGACAGGCCTACGATGCACCCATCGCCTACCGGGGATGCACCGCGGGGGTGGGCGTTCAGCGGCGACGGGGAGCAGGGATGACATGCGTGCGACTGGCGGTATCGGTACTCGCCACCTGGGGCGTGCTGATCGTGCTCGTGCTCGCACCTGCGGCCCTGCCGGAGTCGTGGCAGTACTACATCTACTCCCCGGCCAGCGTGGGCCTGTGGATGCTGGCCATGTTCGCCGCACCCGTGGCGGTCTGCATCGTCACGTGGCCGTGGATCAGGTCGGGCAGGAAGTGAGCCCCACCGGACCGTGCGCCCCCGAGCGACCGTGAGCCCCACCGGACCGTGTACCCCCGAGCGGCCGTGATCCCCACCGGACCGTGCGCCCCCGAGGGACCGTGAGCCCCACCGGACCGTGTACCCCCGAGCGACCGTGAGCCCCACCGGACCGTGCGCCCCCGAGGGACCGTGAGCCCCACCGGACCATGGGCCCCACCGAGCCGTGAGCCCCCACCGGGCCCATGAGGCCGCGCGGCCTCCCACCCTCAGCAACCCCGCTCCCCCAAAACCTAGGGGTACCCATCACCCCACCACCGGGCGGAAGATCGCCCCACGAGGTGCATGGCGGAGTGCGCCCCGAAGTGCGCCGCATCACCCTGGACAGCTCCGTGACCGCCGGGTAACTTCGAAGAAGGCTGAGCAAGCGCTTAGACATGCTCTCCGAAACGATCAGCCCACCGAAGCCACGCACCCGACCAAGGAGGCACCCCGTGCGCCGTACGGTATTCAACGAGGACCACGAGGCGTTCCGGGACACCATCCGCGCTTTCATCGAGGCCGAGGTCGTCCCCGTCTACGACGAGTGGTTCACGTCCGGTCTGGTGCCGCGTGACTTCTACTACAAGCTGGCCGAGCTGGGCATCTTCGGCATCGAGGTGGACGAGGAGTACGGCGGCGCCGGCATCGAGTCGTTCAAGTTCGAGGCGATCATCGCCGAGGAGACCGCCCGCGCGGCCGTCTCCTTCGGCGGCTCCGGCGTGCACGTGCTGCTCTGCCTGCCCTACCTCAAGGCGTACGCCACGAAGGAGCAGAAGGCGCGCTGGCTGCCGGACTTCGTGACCGGCAAGACGATGTACGCCATCGCCATGACCGAGCCGGGCACCGGCTCCGACCTGGCCGGCATGAAGACGACCGCGAAGCTCTCCGAGGACGGCACCCACTACGTCCTCAACGGCGCCAAGACCTTCATCACCGGCGGTGTGCACGCGGACCGCGTGATCGTCTGTGCCCGCACGGACGCCCCGAAGGCCGACGACCGCCGCCACGGCATCTCGCTGCTGGTGGTCGACACCAAGGCCGAGGGCTACTCGGTCGGCCGCAAGCTCGACAAGCTGGGCCTGCGCACCTCGGACACCGCCGAGCTGTCGTTCGTGGACGTGAAGGTCCCGGTCGAGGACCTGCTCGGCGAGGAGAACAAGGGCTTCTCCTACCTCGGCCAGAACCTCCCGCAGGAGCGCCTGGGCATCGCGGTCGGGGCGTACGCGCAGGCCAAGGCCGCCATCCGGTTCGCCCAGCAGTACGTTTCCGAGCGCACCGTCTTCGGCAAGCCGGTCGCCGCGTTCCAGAACACCAAGTTCGAACTGGCCGCCTGCCAGGCCGAGGTGGACGCCGCCGAGGCCGTCGTGGACCGGGCGATCGAAGCCCTGGACGCCAAGGAGCTCACCGCCGCCGAGGCCGCCTCCGCCAAGCTGTTCTGCACCGAGGTCGCCCACCGGGTGATCGACAAGTGCCTCCAGCTGCACGGCGGTTACGGCTACATGAACGAGTACCCGATCGCCCGCCTGTACGCCGACAACCGCGTCAACCGCATCTACGGTGGCACCAGCGAGGTCATGAAGTCCATCATCGCCAAGTCCATGGGCCTGTAGGGCATTCGGACACGCGGACCCGACACGATCCAGGACGGCTACGTTCCTCCCATGAGCGAAGCACTTGATTCCCTGCTCGATCTGCTCGACCTGGAGCGGATCGAGCGGGACATCTTCCGGGGCGCCAGCCGCTCGGCGGTGGTGCCCCGGGTGTTCGGCGGCCAGGTCGCGGCGCAGGCGCTGGTCGCGGCCGGCCGGACCGTGCCCGACGGCTGCCACGCGCACTCCCTCCACTCGTACTTCCTGCGGATGGGCGACCCCGGCGCGCCGATCGTCTACAGCGTCGACCGCATCCGCGACGGCCGGTCCTTCACCACCCGCCGGGTCGTAGCGGTGCAGCACGGGCAGCCGATCTTCCACCTCTCCGCGTCCTTCCAGACGTACGAGGAGGGGCTGGAGCACCAGGTCACCGTGCCGGACGCCCCGGACCCGGAGACCCTGCCGACGGCGGCCGAGATGATGCCCCGGTACGCCGACCGCTTCACCGACCCCGGGATGATCGACCGGGTGCTGGAGGCGCGGGCGGCGGTGGACCTGCGGTACGTGGAGGCGCCGCCGTTCGCCACCGCCGGACAGCCCCGCGAGCCCCGCTCGCAGGTGTGGTTCCGCACCCGGGGCAAGCTCGCCGACGACCCGCTGCTGCACGTCTGCCTGGCGACGTACGTCTCCGACATGACGCTGCTCGACTCCGTACTGCTGGCCCACGGGCGCGGCGGCTGGGCGGTCGGCGACGTGGTCGGCGCGAGCCTGGACCACGCGATGTGGTTCCACCGGCCGTTCCGGGCGGACGAGTGGCTGCTGTACGACCAGGAGTCCCCGACCTCGTCCGGCGGGCGCGGACTCGGCCAGGCCCGGATCTGGACGCAGGACGGGCGCCTCGCGATCACCGTGATCCAGGAGGGCCTGATCCGCACCCCGCGCGGGCAGTGAAACGGGCGGGGAACGAAACGTACGGGCGGTGAACCGTACGGGGAGCGAACGCGCGCGGAGTGAACGCGCGGTCGCTGAACGCACGGGGAGCAGGGCCCGGCGGGCGAAATGCGCGGGCCGCCCGCAGGCCCCGTCCCCTACAGTGCCGGGCTATGACGACACCCTCTCCCGCCGGAATCACCTTCGTCCGTCAACTCGACGGACTCCGCTACGACTTCGCGCACGAAGCCGAACGCAACGGCCGCCCGTCCTACCTCCGGACGGACGGGCAGGTGCGGTGCTGCTGGTCCCGGGCCGAGGGCTGGCACTGCGAGTCGGCCGACGGGATCGTCAACTCCCGTCCCCTCAACGACCGGCCCGACACACCGGAGCCCCCGGCCACCGTCTGGCGCAGCTTCAAGAACGACCGCTCGTACCTCTACGACCTCCGCGTCGCCGCCCCCGACGAGATCACCGAGTGACAGCCCCCTCGGAGGGCGAGCCCGCCCCCTCCCCCGACACCTTCCGCGCCAGCGCCTCGCGCAGTCCGGTGAGGCGGGCGATCTCCGCGTCCAGTGCGGCGAGCCGTTGGCCGACGACTCCGGGCGCCCCGGGCTCGGTGGAGGCGCAGCGCACCGGACGGCCCGAGGTCAGCAGGTGGAGGCGGTCGGCGCAGGCGTGCACGTCGGCCACGGTGAATCCGGCGGCGAGCAACTCCCGGACGACGCGGATCCGGGCGATGTCCTCGGAGTCGTACTCCCGTTGGCCGGAGGAGGTCCGGGCGGGCGGGGTGAGCAGCCCGCGCTGTTCGTAGAAGCGCAGGGCCCGTGGGGTCGTCCCCGCCGCCGCTGCCGCGTCCCCGATCCGCATCCCGCACCGCCCCCGTAACGCTCTCCTCGGAGATGTGCTCCCGCACCCCGTCAGGAGAACACTTCCACCACGGCTCCGCCGAAATGCGCTCCCTCGACCAGTTGTTGGAACGCGAGCGGGGCGTTCTCCAGTCCCGCGACGGCGGTGTACGGGAAGCGGATGGAGCCCGAGCGCAGCCAGGCGCCGAACCGCCGGGTCCACTCCGCGTCGACGTCCGGGTGGTCGCCGCCGGCGTAGCCGCGCAGTGAGACGCCCTTCACAATCAGCCGGTAGGTGTCGATCCCGGCGGGTGCGCTGCCTCCGCCGCGCCGGGCGTCCAACTGCCCGGAGAGCGCGCCGACCAGGGCGAACCGGGCGCCCGGCCGGGCCGCGTCCACCGCCGCCGTGAGCTGTTCGCCGCCGACGAGGTCCAGCAGCACGTCGATGCCCCCGGGCGCCGCCCCGGCCAGCTGCCCGGCGAAGTCCCCGGTGCCGCGCACCACGACGGCGTCGTAACCGAGTTCGGCCACCAGCCGCTCGGCCTTGGCGGGCGAGCCGGTGGTGCCGACGACCCGGCCCGCGCCCAGCAGCCGGGCGATCTGCCCGGCGAGGGTGCCGACCGCCCCGGCCGCCCCGGTGACGAGCACGGTGTCGCCGGGGCGGACCTCGGCGAGCCGGGTCAGCGCGCCGTACGCCGATGAGCCTTGGGCGAGGTACGCGACCGGGTCGGGCAGTTCGTCGCCGAGCGGCAGCACCTGGCCGACGGGGAGTACGGCGTACTCCCGCCAGCCGAGCAGATGCGTCACCCGGTCGCCCGGCCGCAGCGGGCCGCCGTCCGGTTCGGAGACGACCTCGCCCACCGCCGGCCCGATGACGGTGTCGCCGCCGCGCAGCGGGGGCAGCGGGACCCCGTCGTTCTCGGTGCCCATCAGGGTGCGCAGTCCGGCGAAGAGGGCGAAGTGGCTGTTGCGGACGAGCACTTCGCCCGGGCCGGGCCGTGGGACCGGGGTCTCGGCGAGGGTGAAGTGCTTGGCCTCGGGCAGCCCGTCGGGCGTCACGGCGAGGCGGATCTCGCGGGAGGTACGGGGCAGGTCGGCGGACATCGCGGGCTCCTGGCGTTCGCGGGTCGGCGGGCGGCGGGGCGTACCCGTCGCCCAACGGGTGTGCGGACGCTAGCCCTTGACCCGCGCGTCAGGGTCAAGCCCGGACGGCCGCCCGGTGCGCGGTTCGCGCTGCGACCCCGCGTCGCGGAACAGGGGCGGTTGTCCCGGACCCTGTTCCCGCGAGAGGCGCCATTGACTGGTTCCAGAATCAGTGCAGGTCAGGCATGCTGAACCCAGCACGTGCTCCCGCCGGGTACGGACGCGGATTCGACCCTGCGGCGCGTTTCCCGGAGGGGCAGCCTCGCCGGCAGCCCGTCCGGACCGTGGCCGTGCCCTCCTTCCTGACGACGACGGGAGCGAACACCGCGCATGGCCCCGACCCCGGACCTGATCGAAGTGCCGTACTCGCTGACCGTCGCCACGCGCACCGACGGGGTCGTGCGGGCCCGTCCGCGAGGTGGCCGGTTCCGTGCGAGCATCGCTCTGCTCGTCCTGTGCTCGGCACCCGCCCTGTACCTCTGGCGGGGAGAAGGATGGCCGAGCGGGGGAACGGGCCCTCACACCAGGCCGGCCACCGTGGAAGCACTGCTCGTCATGGGAGTCCTGATCAGTTTCCTGTGGCGCTGTTGCTGCGCGCCGAGTATCACTTTCTCCCGTACGTCCGTCTGCGTGGTCGATGCTTTCGCGCGCATCAGAGTCCCCCTCTCCGCCGTCGAGAGGTTCGATCAGGCCGGTCGCGACGGAATGGTGAGCATGCGCGTGCGGGGAAGGCCGAGGCCCCTGTGCGTCTTCGGGCCCCAGAAGGCGGAGAGCTCCGCCGAATGGCTCAACGCCATGCTTCCCGAGTGCGCGCCCCGGACGGCGGAAGAAGCCCCGGAAGTCGGCCGGAGAGGCTACTTCGCCGTCTCCGACCTGGCGGTCTCCGCCTCGTTCGCGATCGCCGTCCTGGTCCTTCTCACATGGTGACCGGGGGCGGTAAAAAGTACCGGAGGCCCCAGCGGGTCGCCGTGGGGATGCTTGTCCTCCTGGGTGCCACGGCTCTGTTGATCGCCATGCCACTCAGCCTGTTCAGCGGCGAATGGAAGCGCGTGGCGACTGTCGTGGCGCTCTTCCCACTGACCGCGTACTTTGCGGTTTCCTTCTACATCCGCCCCTATGTGGAGGTCACCCCCGACGAAGTGATCGTCAGGAATTTAATGACCCTGTACAGAATTCCGCGGAGCCTGACGGTGAAGAGGACAGGAATCCGCGCCGTCGGCCTCGATGTGCAGGGGCACGGACACATTCCGGCACTCGCTTACGCGGTGGGCGTCACCGGCAAGCGACAGTGCCTGAGGCTGGCAGCGGCAGTCGAGGAAGCGCCTCCCCTCCCGGCGTGCACCGCCGTGCGGCGGCGCACGGTGGAGAAGACCAGGCCTTCGGGAGCGACGGAGGTGCTCATGTGCGTGGCGACCGTCACCCTCTGCGTCCTCGCCGCGGCCGCCTGATGCCCCTTACTCCAGCCCCGCCGCGTCCAGCAGGTACTCCGTCAGCGGGTCGTAGTGGCGCGGGTCGGGCACGTTGTCGTCCAGCGGGACGGTGACCAGGAGGGAGCCCTCGGCCTCGCCGAGGAAGAGGGCGGGGTCGTTGCAGTCGGCGTAGCCGATGGCGTCGAGTCCGCGTCCGCCCGCGCAGCCGGCCCAGCCGTGGTCGGCGAGGACCAGGTCCGGCCGGGGCCGGCCCTCGCGTTCCAGGCCGTCCAGGATCGCGGCCATCGGGGCCGGGGAGTGGGTGTGCCAGAGGGACGCGCCGTGTTCCAGCACCGCGACTCCGGCGAACTGGACGACGTTGCCCTCGTCGGCGCGCAGCCCGGCCGGGACGGTGATGATCTCGCAGCCCGCCGCACGGAGCGCGTCCGCCGTCCTGCGGTGCACGTCGAGGAGGCCGCCGGGGTGACCGGTGGCGACGAGGACGCTCTCGTTGTCGGCCACCGCCTTGCGCAGGCGTTCCGCCATCCGGTCGAGTGCGTCGACGGTCAGTTCGGGGTCGATGGTGTCCTGGCCGAAGCGGTGGGCCGGGTCGTCGATGACCCCGCAGCGCTCCGCCATGACGGCGAGGACGTCCTGTTCGTCGGTCCAGCGGTCGCCGAGTTCCAGCCCGAGCCAGTAGTGGCGGTCTCCGTTGGCGAGCGCCCGGTAGTGCGCGAGGTTGTTGTCGCGGGGCGTGGCCACGTCGCCGGCGATGCGGGTACGGACGAGGTGGTCGGTGAGTTCGGCGCGGCTGGGTATCGGCATGGCGCCCATTCTGCCGTCACCGGTGCGCGCCACGCCCGGCATCTCGTACCCCGGAACCGGTGCGGGGGCGCGGTGCGGCGCTCAGCGCCCGTCG
The DNA here is from genome assembly GCF_053597235.1 of Streptomyces sp. NPDC001493. Lineage (NCBI taxonomy): Bacteria > Bacillati > Actinomycetota > Actinomycetes > Kitasatosporales > Streptomycetaceae > Streptomyces > Streptomyces sp. NPDC001493. The sequence continues at coordinate 232,250 of NZ_JBSFHV010000012.1, read as the reverse complement.
GCCGCCGCCGCGAAGGCGCCCCTGGCCAGCCGGTGCAGCAGCTTCGCCGTCGCCGCACGGTCCGGGAGGGCCTCGGGGTGGGCGAGGCGCGGGGTGGAGTTCAGCAGGCCGAAGACGGCGTGCACGGTGACGCGGGCCTCGGCCTCGGTGAGGACGGGGTAGCGGGTGCGGGCGACGGAGACCCAGATCTCGACGTACTCGCGCTGGAGGCGCCGGACCCGCTTGCGGTCGGCGTCACGCAGGCGGTCCAGCTCGCGGTCGTGCAGGGTGATCAGGGGCCGGTCGTCGAGGGCGAAGTCGATGTGGCCCTCGATGAGCGCGTCCAGCAGCGCGTCCGGGGAGCTCTCCGGTGCGGCGGCGTCCTCCTCGACGCGCAGCCGGCCGCCGGTGAGGAGGCGCTCGCTGATGCCGACCAGCAGCTCGGAGAGCATCGCGTCCTTGCCGGGGAAGTGCCGGTAGAGGCCGGGGCCGCTGATGCCCACGGCGGCGCCTATCTCGTCGACACCGACGCCGTGGAAGCCGCGCTCGGCGAAGAGGAGTGCGGCCTCCCGGAGGATCTGCTCGCGGCGGGTGGGTCCCGCGACGCGGGCGGTGGCATGGGTGCTCATGGGGATTCATTCTAGACAGGGCCGTTAGCGCTCGTTAACCTGAGGCCGTTCGCGTTAACGCTCATTAACCGCACGGCAGGGGTCACGGGCCCCACCGGTCACGGGGAGGCTCGACACGATGCAGCCGGCACCGGCACCACAGGCACCGGTCCTTCTCAGCGCGGCCGATCCCGCCTCCGAGGCCTGGCGGGCCAACGAGGCGGCGCACCGCGCGCTCGCCGACGAGCTGCGCGCCCGGCTCGCCTCGGCCCGGCTCGGCGGGGGCGAGAAGGCGCGCGCCCGCCATGTGGCGCGCGGCAAGCTGCTGCCCCGGGACCGGGTGGACACGCTGCTCGACCCCGGTTCGCCCTTCCTGGAGCTGGCCCCGCTGGCCGCCGAGGGGCTGTACGGCGGCGCCGCACCGGCCGCCGGGGTGGTGGCGGGGATCGGCCGGGTGAGTGGCCGGGAGTGCGTGATCGTCGCCAACGACGCGACCGTCAAGGGCGGTACGTACTACCCGATGACCGTGAAGAAGCATCTGCGGGCGCAGGAGGTGGCGCTGGAGAACCGTCTCCCCTGCCTCTACCTCGTGGACTCCGGCGGCGCCTTCCTGCCGATGCAGGACGAGGTGTTCCCGGACCGCGACCACTTCGGCCGGATCTTCTTCAACCAGGCGCGGATGTCGGGTGCGGGCATCCCGCAGATCGCGGCGGTGCTGGGTTCCTGCACGGCGGGCGGGGCGTACGTCCCCGCGATGAGCGACGAGGCGGTCATCGTGCGCGGCCAGGGCACGATCTTCCTCGGCGGTCCGCCGCTGGTGAAGGCGGCGACGGGCGAGGTCGTCACGGCGGAGGAGCTGGGCGGCGGCGAGGTCCACTCGCGTACGTCCGGGGTCACCGACCACCTCGCCGAGGACGACGCGCACGCGCTGCGGATCGTGCGGAACATCGTGGCGACGTTCCCGGCGCGCGGGGCGCTGCCGTGGACCGTGCGGCCCGCCGAGGAGCCGAAGGCGGACCCGGCGGGGCTGTACGGCGCGGTGCCGGTCGACCCGCGCACCCCGTACGACGTGCGCGAGGTGATCGCCCGGGTGGTGGACGGGTCGCGGTTCGCGGAGTTCAAGGCGGAGTACGGCCAGACGCTGGTCACCGGGTTCGCGCACGTCCACGGCCATCCGGTGGGGATCGTCGCCAACAACGGCATCCTGTTCTCCGAATCGGCCCAGAAGGGCGCCCACTTCATCGAGCTGTGCGACCAGCGGGGCATCCCGCTGGTCTTCCTCCAGAACATCTCGGGCTTCATGGTCGGCAAGGCGTACGAGGCCGGGGGCATCGCGAAGCACGGCGCCAAGATGGTCACCGCCGTGGCGACCACCCGGGTGCCGAAGCTGACGGTCGTCGTCGGCGGTTCGTACGGCGCGGGCAACTACTCCATGTGCGGCCGGGCCTACTCGCCCCGCTTCCTCTGGATGTGGCCCAACGCCAAGATCTCGGTGATGGGCGGCGAGCAGGCCGCCTCGGTCCTCGCCACGGTCAAGCGGGACCAGCTCGGCGACGCCTGGAGCGCGGAGGACGAGGAGGCGTTCAAGGCGCCGGTCCGCGCCCAGTACGAGGAGCAGGGCAACGCCTACTACGCGACCGCCCGGCTCTGGGACGACGGGGTGATCGACCCGGCGGACACCCGGCAGGTGCTCGGCCTGGCGCTGACCGCGTGCGCCAACGCCCCGCTCCCCGAGCGGAATCCGGCGGACCCGGGCTTCGGCATCTTCCGGATGTGAACGAGCGAAATCGTACGGGCGAGAGGAAGAGAGGGACGTCCATGTTCAGCACGGTGCTGGTCGCCAACCGGGGCGAGATCGCCGTCCGGGTCATCCGGACGCTGCGCGCCCTCGGCGTCCGGTCGGTCGCCGTCTTCAGCGACGCGGACGCGGGAGCGCGGCACGTACGGGAGGCGGACACGGCGGTACGGATCGGCCCGGCGCCCGCCGCGCGGAGCTACCTCAGCGTGCCCGCGCTGCTGGAGGCGGCCCGCCGCACGGGGGCCGAGGCGGTCCATCCGGGGTACGGCTTCCTCGCGGAGAACGCCGCCTTCGCCCGGGCGTGCGCGGAGGCCGGGCTCGTCTTCATCGGGCCGCCCGCCGAGGCGATCTCCCTGATGGGCGACAAGATCCGGGCGAAGGAGACGGTCGCGGCTGCCGGGGTGCCGGTGGTCCCCGGTTCCTCCGGCGGCGGCCTCACCGATATCCAACTCGCCGACGCGGCGCGGGAGATCGGGCTGCCGGTGCTGCTGAAGCCCTCGGCGGGCGGCGGCGGCAAGGGCATGCGGCTGGTGCACGACGAGACGCTGCTCGCCGAGGAGATCGCGGGGGCCCGCCGCGAGGCGACGGCGTCCTTCGGCGACGACACGCTGCTGGTGGAGCGGTGGATCCAGCGCCCCCGGCACATCGAGATCCAGGTGCTCGCGGACGCCCACGGCAACGTGGTCCACCTCGGCGAGCGCGAGTGCTCGCTCCAGCGCCGCCACCAGAAGGTGATCGAGGAGGCGCCGTCGGTGCTGCTCGACGCGGCGACCCGGGCGGCGATGGGTGAGGCGGCGGTGCGCGCGGCCCGCTCCTGCGGCTATGTCGGCGCGGGCACGGTCGAGTTCATCGTGCCGGGCGGCGACCCGTCCGCGTACTGCTTCATGGAGATGAACACCCGGCTCCAGGTCGAGCACCCGGTCACCGAGCTGATCACCGGACTGGACCTGGTGGAGTGGCAGCTGCGTGTCTCCTCCGGCGAGCGACTCCCGTACGCGCAGGCCGACATCGCCTTCACCGGGCACGCCGTGGAGGCCCGGGTCTGCGCCGAGGACCCGGCGCGCGGCTTCCTGCCCTCCGGCGGCACCGTGCTCGCCCTGGACGAACCGCAGGGCGGCGGGGTCCGGACGGACTCGGGGCTGAGCGAGGGCACGGAGGTCGGTTCGCTGTACGACCCGATGCTGTCGAAGGTCATCGCGTACGGCCCCGACCGGGCGACCGCCCTGCGCCGGCTGCGGGCGGCCCTCGCGGACACGGTGATCCTGGGCGTACCGACCAACGCCGGTTTCCTGCGCCGCCTGTTGGCCCATCCGGCGGTGGTGGCGGGCGAGCTCGACACGGGGCTGGTGGAGCGGGAGGCGGCGGGGCTGGTCCCGGACGGCGTACCGGACGAGGTGTACGCGGCGGCGGCCGCCGTACGGGCTGACTCGCTCGCGCCGGTGCCGGACGCGCACGGCTGGACGGACCCGTTCTCCGTACCGAGCGGCTGGCGCACCGGCGGCTCCCCCGCCCCGCTCGGCTTCCCGCTGCGGGTGGCCGGGCAGGAGCCGGTGGTACGGGAGGCGCCCCCGGGTGCGGCGGTCGGCCCGGACCGGGTGACCGTCGAACTCGACGGCGTGGTGCACCACTTCAGGCGCGCCGGGCAGTGGCTCGGCCGCGACGGCGACACCTGGCAGGTGCGGGACCACGACCCGGTGGAGGCGTCCCTGAGCGGGGCGGCCCGCGCGGGCGCGGACACCCTCGCGGCGCCCATGCCGGGCACGGTCACCGTGGTCAAGGTGGCGGTCGGGGACGCGGTGTCGGCGGGGCAGGCGCTGCTGGTGGTCGAGGCGATGAAGATGGAGCACGTCATCTCCGCCCCGCACGCCGGGACCGTCACCGGGCTGGACGTCTCGCCCGGGGCCACCGTCGCCATGGACCAGGTGCTGGCCGTGGTCGCGCCGGACACCGGGACGGACACCGGGACGGACCCGGCGGCGATCCCGGCCCCCGCCCCGGCAGAGGCCCCGGCAGCGGCCGCGACTCCGGCAGCGCCCCCGGCCCCGGCCCCCGAGGAGAGGCAGTCATGACCACCCCCGAACGCCCCGCCCTGCCGATGACCGTCGCCACACAGGACCTGCCCGCCCGGGTCCGTATCCACGAAGTGGGCGCGCGCGACGGGCTGCAGAACGAGAAGGCGGTCGTACCGACCGCCGTGAAGGCCGAGTTCATCCACCGGCTCGCCGCCGCCGGGCTCACCACCATCGAGGCGACCAGCTTCGTCCGCTCCGAGTGGGTGCCCCAACTCGCGGACGCCGAGGAGCTGTTCCCGATGCTCGGCGACCTGCCCGGGCCGGGCGGGGCGAACGGTGTCGCGCTCCCCGTCCTCGTACCGAACGAACGTGGGCTCGACCGGGCGCTGGCGCTCGGGGCGCGGCGGATCGCGGTCTTCGGCTCGGCGACGGAGAGCTTCGCCGCCCGCAACCTCAACCGGTCCGTCGCCCAGTCGCTGGCGATGTTCGAGCCGGTCGTGGCCCGCGCGAAGGAGCACCGGGTGCATGTGCGCGGCTACCTCTCGATGTGCTTCGGCGACCCGTGGGAGGGGCCGGTCCCGGTGCACCAGGTCGTCCGGGTGGCGAAGGCGCTGATGGACCTCGGCTGCGACGAGCTCTCCCTCGGCGACACGATCGGTGTCGCCACCCCCGGCCACGTGCTGACCCTGCTCGCCGAGCTGAACGAGGAGGGGGTGCGTACCGACACCATCGGCGTGCACTTCCACGACACCTACGGCCAGGCCCTCTCCAACACGCTCGCCGCCCTCCAGCACGGGGTGACCACCGTCGACGCGTCGGCGGGCGGCCTCGGCGGCTGCCCGTACGCGAAGAGCGCCACCGGCAACCTCGCCACCGAGGACCTGGTGTGGATGCTCCGGGGCCTCGGCATCGACACCGGGGTCGATCTCGACGCCCTCACCGCCACCAGCGTGTGGCTGGCAGGGCAGTTGGGCCGCCCGAGCCCGTCCCGTACCGTCCGCGCGCTCTCGCCGACTCCGGCACCGTCCCCCGAGGAGTGACCCCCACCATGTCCCTGGACCACCGGCTCGCCGCCGAGCACGAGGAACTGCGCCGTACCGTCGAGGAGTTCGCCCACGGGGTGGTCGCCCCGAAGATCGGCGCCTTCTACGAACGCCATGAGTTCCCGTACGAGATCGTGCGGGAGATGGGGCGGATGGGCCTGTTCGGGCTGCCGTTCCCGGAGGAGTACGGCGGGATGGGCGGCGACTACCTCGCCCTCGGGATCGCCCTGGAGGAGCTTGCCCGGGTCGACTCCTCGGTGGCGATCACCCTGGAGGCGGGCGTCTCGCTGGGCGCCATGCCGGTGTACCGCTTCGGCACCGAGGAGCAGAAGCGACGGTGGCTGCCGAAGCTCTGCTCGGGCGAGGCGCTGGGCGCGTTCGGGCTGACCGAACCCGACGGCGGCTCGGACGCGGGCGGCACCCGCACCACGGCGGTGCTGGACGAGGCGGCCGGCGAGTGGGTGATCAACGGCTCCAAGTGCTTCATCACCAACTCCGGTACGGACATCACCGAGTTGGTGACCGTGACGGCCGTGACCGGCCGCAAGGACGACGGCTCCCCGCGGATCTCCGCGATCGTCGTGCCGTCCGGCACCCCCGGCTTCACGGTCGCCGCCCCGTACTCCAAGGTCGGCTGGAACGCCTCCGACACCCGCGAGCTCTCCTTCGCCGACGTCCGCGTCCCGGCCGCCAACCTGCTCGGCGAGGAGGGCCGGGGGTACGCCCAGTTCCTCCGCATCCTCGACGAGGGCCGGATCGCGATCTCCGCCCTCGCGACCGGACTGGCCCAGGGCTGCGTGGACGAGTCGGTGAAGTACGCCGCCGAGCGCCACGCCTTCGGCCGCCCGATCGGCGCCAACCAGGCCATCCAGTTCAAGATCGCCGACATGGAGACCCGCGCCCACATGGCCCGCGTCGGCTGGCGCGACGCGGCCTCCCGGCTGGTGGCCGGCGAGCCCTTCAAGAAGGAGGCGGCCATCGCGAAGCTCTACTCCTCGACCGTCGCCGTCGACAACGCCCGTGACGCCACCCAGATCCACGGCGGCTACGGCTTCATGAACGAGTACCCGGTCGCCCGCATGTGGCGGGACTCCAAGATCCTGGAGATCGGCGAGGGCACCAGCGAGGTCCAGCGGATGCTGATCGCCCGGGAGTTGGGGCTGCCGGCGGCGTGAGGGCGCACCGGCGCGTGAGCCGCGGGCGTGCCTCCCCCGAGGTGCGCCCGCGGCTCACGCGCCGGTGCCTTCCGCGGGCACCGTCATCCGCGCTCCGGCACCTTCGTCCGCGGGGGTACGGGACCGGGTCCGGCCGGTACCAGCGGCGGCCCCGGCGCCACCGGCTCGTCGTGCGTCAGGTCGGGAAGCCGCCGCAGCCAGTGCGGCAGGTACCAGTTGCGCTCGCCCAGCAGCGCCATCACGGCCGGGAGGAGCACCCCGCGGATCACCGTGGCGTCGATCAGTACCGCGAAGGCGAGGCCGACGCCCATCTGCTTCATGCTCTGCATCGACAGGGTGCCGAAGATCGCGAAGACCGCGACCATGATGACCGCCGCACTGGTCACCACCCCGGCCGTGGTGGTGACGCCGTGCTCGATCGCGGCACGGGTGGCCAGCCCGCGGACCTTGGCCTCGCGGATCCGGGAGACCACGAACACGTGGTAATCCATGCTCAGCCCGAACAGGATCACGAACAGGAACAGCGGCAGCCAGGCCACCACCGCGCCGGTCCCGGCCGCGCCGACCAGCGAGGCGCCCCAACCGTGCTGGAAGACCATGGTCAGCACCCCGTAGGCGGCGCCCACCGAGAGCAGGTTGAGCACGATCGAGGTCAGAGCGATGGTCAGCGACCGGAAGGAGAGGAGCATCAGCACAAAGGCGAAGACGGTGACGAAGGCGAACACCGGCAGCACGCTGCCGCTCATCCGGTGGGCGAAGTCCATCGACTCGGCGGTCTCCCCGGTGATCGGGGCCCGGACGTCCGCGACCTTGCCGAGGGTGTCCGGCCGGACGTGATCGCGCAGGACGGTCAGATCGGCCTCCGCCCGCGCGTGGTCGGAGCCGCCGGTCAGCGGTACGGATATCTCGGCCACGTTCTGCGCGCGGTGCAGGGTCACCGTGACAGGGCCCTTGCTGGCCCCCGAGGAGACCGCCTCGGCGCGGAACGCGGCGATCGCCCGGGTGACGGACGGCGCGCCGATGTCGGGGGCCTCGACCACCACGTGCGCCGGGTCCGGTCCGCCGGGAAACGCGGTGGACACCGCCTCGTAGGTCTGCACGATCGGCGTGTCATGGCCGAGTTCCTGGTCCATCGACAGGTTCGCGGTGTGCATGCCGAGGGCCGGTACGGCGACGGCGACCAGTGCTCCGACGGCGAGCAGCGTGGCGGTCCAGGGGTGGCGCAGCACCGGCCGCAGCACGGCCCGCCAGACCCGGCTGCCCTCCGCCGCGGTGCCCCGGGTGCGCGACCGGTCGGTACGGCGGCGGCTCAGGAACGGCACGCGGCCCTTCTCCACCCGCTCACCCAGCAGGGACAGCAGCGCGGGGAGCACGGTCACCGAGCCGAACATGGCGATGGCGACCACGATCATGGTGGCCACGCCCATGGACTTGAAGTCGTCGATGCCGGTGAAGAGCATGCCGGCCATGGCCACGATCACGGTGACGCCGGAGACCAGTACGGCCCGGCCCGAGGTGGCGGCGGCGATGCGCAGCGCGGTGCCGGCGTCGTGTCCGGCCGCGCGTTCCTCGCGTTCGCGGCGCAGGTAGAACAGGCAGTAGTCGACGCCGACCGCGAGCCCCACCAGCAGCATCACCGACTGGGCGTCGTCGCCCATCGGAACCAGGTGGCTGACGAGCGCGACGACTCCGGTCGCGCCGAGGAAGGCGGTCATCGCCAGCACCACCGGCAGCAGCGCGGCCACCAGTGCGCCGAAGGCGATCAGCAGAATGGCCAGCGCCACCGGCACCGCGGAGAACTCGGCGGTCTTGAAGTCGTTGCCGAAGGCGTCGTTCTCCGCCTTGCCGGAGCTGGCGTCGCCGATCTCCGCGATCTTCAGGTCCGGGTGGCCGCCCTGCACCTTCTCCACCGCGTCGAGCACCGGCTGCACCCGGTCGGGGGCGTCGTCCGCGTCGCCGCGCACATCGAACCCGACGAGCGCGCTGTGCCGGTCGGCGGAGATCGCACCGGTGTCGTACGGCGAAGTGACCGCGGTGACCCTGCCGGTCGCCTCGACCGCGCCGACCACGTCGGCGACCGCGCGGTGGAAGGCGGGATCGGCGACAGTGCCGTGGGCACTGCGTACGAGCACCATCTCGCCCGCCGCGTCCTTGAGCCCGGCGTCGTCCAGGATCGTGGCGGCCTGCCGGACCTCGCCCGGCACCGCCTTGGCCTCGTCGACGTCCACCTGACCGACCACCTGGCCGATGACCATGGCGGCGATGACGAAGAGCAGCCACCCGCTCACCGCCGCCCAACGGTGCCGGGCGCTCCAGCCACCCATGGCAGCCGCCACGCCCAACTTCCTGCCGTGTGCGCGTGCGCGACTCACGGTGTGCCCCCTCAAGAGGATCGACATGAAAAAGGCGGCTGCCGGGCAGCCGCTCCGATACCTCAATGACGCTAGGGGCGGGGGACGCCGCATCCCATCCGGCCTGCCGGTGACCTGCTCCCCGGGCCATCACCCCGGTGGGGCGGGGGAAAACCCCACCGTGGAAGCCCGCGCATGCGAGGCGGGCGGCGCGCCGGGAGGTCGCGTCGGCGGCCACCGGAGCAGGGCGGCACGTTAAACGGTCGACGCCGTTCCGGGCGCTGCGGCAGAGTTCGCCCATGACGACCCCGTACGAGCACTGGCCCCTGTACGGACTCCGTATCCGTACCCCGCGACTCGAACTCCGGCTCCCGGACACCGCCCTCGCCGACCGGCTCGCGGCGGTGGCCGCGGCGGGTGTGCACGCGCCGGACCGGATGCCGTTCTCGGTGCCGTGGACCGACGGTGAGCCCGGGGCTGTGGCGCGGGCGGTGTTCCAGCACGTGCTGTCCACGATCGCGAACTGGTCGGTGGGCGACTGGGCCCTGAGCCTGGCCGTGCTGCACGACGGGGAGGTCGTCGGGCGGCAGGATCTGATGGCCAAGGGCTTCGGGGTGACCCGCCAGGTGTCCACCGGCTCCTGGATCGGTCTCGCCCACCAGCGGCAGGGGTTCGGGACGGAGATGCGGGCCGCCGCGCTGCACCTGGCGTTCGCGGGACTGGGTGCAGAGACCGCCGTGTCGGCGGCGATAACCGACAACCCGGCCTCCCTCGGTGTCTCGCGCCGTCTCGGCTACCTCCCGAACGGCACGGCGGTCGCCGCGGTGCGCGGGGTCCCGGTGACCCTCCAGCGGCTCCGGCTGGACCGGGCCGGGTGGGAGGAGCACCGCAGGGTGGAGGTGTCGGTCGAGGGGCTCGACGCCTGCCGGAGCCACTTCGGGGCGTGACGCCCGGCAGAAGCCCCCGGGCTTGGGACGTGACGCCCGGCAAAAGCCCCCCGGGCTTCGGCGTGACGCCCGGCAAAAGCCCCTCGGACTTCGGGCGTGACCCCCGACGGAAGCCCTCAGCGGGAATCTCCCGGGCGGAGCCCTCCGCGTGCGGCTGCCCCGGCCCGAACCCGCCCCCGGTGCGTCCCATCCGGCCACCGTGGCCGGATGATCGCCGACCCGGGCCCCGGAACCGACCGGGCGGACTGGGTCCGACGACCCGCGTTCCGGGGTCCCGGTCGCGGAGCGTCTCCGTTCGCGGTGGCCCGCAACGGCCGTACGGTCCGGCCCGGGCGGGGGTTACCGGGCGTAACCACCGGCTGGGGCGAACCGCTTCCGGCCATCTCCGGGGGAGCGCCCCTGCGCACACCACTGAACACCGCACCGCGGGCACCTGTACCACCGCGCCACATGTTTCCCACAGCTCCTGCCCGATTTCGGGCAGATTTCTTGCATAAGACTGCCTGCCCACGCAGTATCAACGGGTGCTCGAACGCCGCTCGTCCCACGACGACCTCATCGACCACCTCGTACGCTCCACCTCGCTCCAGCGCGGTGAAGCGGCCCGGGTGGTACTCGACGTGCTGGCGTTCTTCGACGAGACGACCGAAGCCTTCGTCCGGCGCCGCCACCGCGAACTGCAGTCCGGCGGCCTGGTCAACACGGAGATCTTCGAGCGGATCGCGGCCGAGCTGCCGCACCGCGCGGTGGCACCGCCGGAGCTCTCGCTCCGCCAGCTGCGCCGCATCGTCTACGGCTGAGGCAACGACCGGAGCAACGGCTGGAGCAACAGCCGAGGGAACGGCTGGGGCAACGGCCGGGGCCACCGCCGGGGCCGGGCACCGCAGGGCATCTGTACGTCGTAGGAGGGGTAGAAAACATGTGCGGGATCGTCGGATACATCGGCAGGCGTGACGTCGCTCCGCTGCTGCTGGAAGGTCTGCAGCGGCTGGAGTACCGGGGGTACGACTCGGCGGGCATCGTCGTGACGAGCAAGGCCGCGGCGGGCAAGCCGGGCACGCTGAAGATGGTCAAGGCGAAGGGCCGCGTCCGCGAGCTGGAGGCGCGTATCCCCAAGCGCTTCGCGGGCACGACCGGCATCGCGCACACCCGCTGGGCCACCCACGGCGCCCCGAGCGACGAGAACGCCCACCCGCACATGGACGCGGAGAACAAGGTCGCCGTCGTCCACAACGGGATCATCGACAACGCCTCCGAGCTCCGCGCGAAGCTCGTCGCCGACGGCGTCGTCTTCCTCTCCGAGACCGACACCGAGGTGCTGGTCCACCTGGTCGCCCGCGCCCAGGCCGAGACCCTGGAGGAGAAGGTCCGCGAGGCGCTGCGCTCCGTCGAGGGCACCTACGGCATCGCGGTGATGCACGCGGACTTCAACGACCGCATCGTCGTCGCCCGCAACGGCTCCCCGGTCGTCCTCGGCATCGGCGAGAAGGAGATGTTCGTCGCCTCCGACGTCGCCGCGCTGGTCGCCCACACCCGCCAGGTCGTGACCCTCGACGACGGCGAGATGGCCACCCTCAAGGCCGACGACTTCCGTACCTACACCACGGAGGGCTCGACCACGACGGCCACGCCGACCACCGTGGAGTGGGAGGCCGAGTCGTACGACATGGGCGGCCACGACACGTACATGCACAAGGAGATCTCGGAGCAGGCCGAGGCGGTCGACCGCGTGCTGCGGGGCCGTATCGACGACCGTTTCTCCACCGTGCACCTGGGCGGCCTCAACCTGGACGCCCGCGAGGCGCGCGGGGTGCGCCGGATCAAGATCCTCGGCTGCGGCACCTCGTACCACGCCGGTCAGATCGGCGCCCAGCTGATCGAGGAGCTGGCCCGCATCCCCGCGGACGCCGAGCCGGCGTCCGAGTTCCGCTACCGCAACCCGGTCGTGGACCCCGACACCCTCTACGTCGCCGTCTCCCAGTCCGGCGAGACCTACGACGTACTGGCCGCCGTGCAGGAGCTGAAGCGCAAGGGCGCCCGGGTCCTCGGCATCGTCAACGTCGTGGGCTCCGCCATCGCCCGGGAGGCTGACGGCGGTACGTACGTCCACGCCGGCCCCGAGGTCTGCGTGGTCTCCACCAAGTGCTTCACCAACACGGTGGTCTCCTTCGCGCTGCTCGCCCTGCACCTGGGCCGCATCCGTGACCTGTCGGTCGCGGACGGCAAGCGGATCATCGCCGGTCTGCGCCGTCTGCCGGAGCAGATCAGCGAGATCCTGGCGAACGAGGACGAGATCAAGCGGCTGGCCGCCGAGTACGCGGACGCCAGGTCGATGATGTTCATCGGCCGCGTGCGGGGCTACCCGGTGGCCCGCGAGGCCTCGCTGAAGCTCAAGGAGGTCTCGTACATCCACGCCGAGGCGTACCCGGCCTCCGAGCTGAAGCACGGGCCGCTGGCCCTGATCGAGCCCGCGATGCCGACCGTCGCGATCGTGCCGGACGACGAGCTGCTGGAGAAGAACCGGGCCGCGATGGAGGAGATCAAGGCGCGCAGCGGCCGGATCCTCGCCGTCGCGCACCAGGTCCAGGAGAAGGCGGACCACACCATCGTCGTGCCGAAGAACGAGAACGAGCTCGACCCGATCCTCATGGGCATCCCGCTCCAGCTCTTCGCGTACCACACGGCGCTGGCCATGGGCCGCGACATCGACAAGCCGCGCAACCTGGCGAAGTCCGTCACCGTCGAGTAGGGCCCCCAGGTCCGCACCGGACCGAGGGCAACGAGAAGCGGGCGTACACCACTCGATCGTGGTGTACGCCCGCTTCCGTCATGTACGACATGCGCGTCACGCATGTCCCGTGCGGATGACCCGGTGTACTGATGTGCAGCCCCTGCGGGTTGACGGACCATCAGCCGTGCGGCGGATCAACACCCGCGCTCCGTCGGGTCTTTCGCCGGGACCGTTCGGTATCGGCGAGGACCGTTCGGGACTGATCGGGACTGTTCGGGATCAGGGGATGACGATGACGGGACGTTGCGCGCGGCGGGCGAGACGGCCGGCCACGGAGCCGAAGATCCGGCCCACCAGCCCGTGCGTCGACCCGACGACGATCGCGTCGGCGGCATACTCGCGGCCGACTTCTTCCAGTTCGTGGCAGATGTCGCCGCCGCGCTCGACCAGCACCCACGGCACCTCGGCGAGGTACTCCGCACAGGCCAGTTCAAGACCGAGCACCTCGGTGCGGTGATCGGGTACGTCGACGAAGACGGGGGGTTCGCAGCCTGCCCAGACGGTGGTCGGGAGCCGGTTGGCGACGTGCACGATGATCAGTCCGGAGCCGGATCTGCAGGCCATGCCGATCGCATAGGCGAGGGCTCGCTCACTGGACGTGGAGCCGTCGAAACCGACCACGACACCGTGCCGGAAGGCCGGGTCGCAGGAATGACGTGTTTCTTCGACCGTCAGGGGGTCCGACCCGTGGTCGGTTACCTGCTTGCGGTCTGCGGGTTCAGGGGATTCGTGACCGGCCATCGGTGTCTCGGCGAAGAGAGTCCTCTTGAGGAGGGAACGGCTAGGGGGACGTGTGCGGCTGCGGGGAGCGGTTGCCGTGCGGCGCTGTGGACTTGTGTCCGACGACCGTCCAGGACGAGGGCCCGGCGACGGTGGTCGCGGGGCCGTTGTCCCGGGCCGCTGTCGGGCTGTTGTCCGGGAATCATCTTTCCAACCCTTTACCCCCAAGGGTACGGCGCCACTCCTCCACCGCCCAGACCGCCGCAAAGCGCGTGACGCGCTTTGGGGGAGCATGCACGAGGCGAGGGCGGTTGGCAATGCCGGTTGGTCCGTACACCGAGCGTCGCGGCGCCTGAGCGTGCCCTTCGCCCCGTTTTTCCGACGGGCCGGTATGGCTCGGAGAGGGTCTTCGAACGCGGCGCGCGCCTCGTACGGCCCTCTGGAGCGGCCCCTGTTGGCCACCTCGGCACGCCGGTGACGGCGCCGGAGCGCCGGAGCGCGCACCCGGAGCGTGCGCGCGGCGACCGCCCGTGTCCGACGCCGCCCGGACTCTCCGAGCCAGGCCGGGCACGAGCGCAGGAGGGCGCACGGACAGGCGCACCCGGCGCAAGCGAATTCCCGTGCGTGCGCCGGTGAATCCGTTGATCCACCGGGCTCGCCCGCTTTCTTCGGCCCGCTCCGTTCGCGCCCCCGCCGGCGGTCCGCAGGGGCGGGGAAGATCCCCCGGCGGGCTTTCTCGCAGGTGCGCGGGGGGCGCGACCGGCAGGGCCCAGAGTGCGCGGGGAGCGCGCCGGAGCATGACTGAATCCCACGCGCACGACCGTCGATTTTCAGCCAACTTCACATCTGCGCCGAAACCTTGGCGATGTGCCCCTCATTTGCACTTGTCACCTGGCAGGAACGGACCGCGCGGTACGCTTTCACCCGACGCGGACGGGCCATGATCGCGACGCGCACTTCACAGTGCCGCTCGTGAGTGGAACGCTTCGTGATCGAACGCTTCACGCCACGTTGCCTTGTCGACATTGAGCCGGTGAGGGAACGTGTCATTTCGGCATCGCGGGACGCAGTAGGTTCGATCTTGAAATCGAGCACTGGGACACGTGCGGCACCGAGGGGACACGTGCAGGAGCGACAGGCCTGTAGGGACCAGGGAGACGCGAACACCGAGGGGGGCTTAGCGTCATGAGCCAGGACTCCGCATCCGCAACGGAGGCCGCACGGAAGTTGGCCGGGCGGCGACGCCGGGAAGTCGTAGCCGTACTGCTGTTCAGCGGCGGCCCGATCTTCGAGAGCTCCATCCCGCTCTCCGTCTTCGGCATCGACCGGCAGGACGCGGGCGTGCCGCGCTACCGCCTGCTGGTCTGTGGCGGGGAGGAAGGGCCGCTGCGCACCACCGGCGGCCTCGAACTCACCGCGCCGTACGGCCTGGAAGCGATCAGCAGGGCAGGCACCGTGGTGGTGCCCGCCTGGCGTTCGATCACTTCCCCGCCTCCGGTCGAGGCGCTCGACGCGCTGCGCCGCGCCCACGAAGAGGGCGCCCGCATCGTCGGGCTCTGCACCGGGGCGTTCGTCCTCGCGGCCGCCGGCCTGCTGGACGGCCGCCCGGCGACGACGCACTGGATGTACGCGCCGACGTTGGCGAAGCGCTACCCGTCGGTGCACGTCGATCCGCGCGAGCTGTTCGTCGACGACGGTGACGTGCTCACCTCGGCGGGCACGGCCGCCGGGATCGACCTCTGCCTGCACATCGTGCGGACGGACCACGGCACGGAGGCCGCCGGCGCGCTGGCCCGCCGGCTCGTGGTGCCGCCGCGCCGCAGCGGCGGTCAGGAGCGCTACCTCGACAGGTCTTTACCCGAAGAGATCGGCTCCGACCCGCTCGCCGAGGTCGTGGCCTGGGCCCTGGAGCATCTGCACGAGCAGTTCGACGTGGAGACGCTCGCGGCTCGCGCGTACATGAGCCGCCGTACCTTCGACCGGCGCTTCCGCTCGCTCACCGGCAGCGCGCCGCTCCAATGGCTGATCACCCAGCGGGTGCTCCAGGCGCAGCGGCTGCTGGAGACGTCGGACTACTCGGTGGACGAGGTCGCGGGCCGCTGCGGCTTCCGTTCGCCGGTGGCGCTGCGCGGTCACTTCCGCCGCCAGCTGGGCTCCTCCCCCGCCGCGTACCGGGCCGCCTACCGGGCCCGCCGTCCGGGGTCGGGGCCGGAGCCCGGTGTGGTGGAGGCGGTGGTGCCCGCGCAGGTCGCGTCCGCGGTACGGAGGATTCCGGGCGGTTCCACGGGGCTGGCCGCGTTCGCCGCCTCCCCGGGAGCGCCGGCCCTCCCGGACCGGCCGGACCGGAGCCCGGACGGTTATCCCGGCGGGCGCCCGGCCCTGCCGGGACAGCGGAGCGCCCCGTAGGGTGGGGGCCATGAACGACCGCATGGTATGGATCGACTGCGAGATGACCGGGCTCTCGTTGACGGACGACGCACTCATCGAGGTGGCGGCTCTGGTCACCGACTCGGAGTTGAACGTGCTCGGCGAAGGGGTGGACATCGTGATCCGCCCGCCGGACGCGGCCCTGGAGACGATGCCCGAGGTGGTGCGGCGCATGCACACCACCTCGGGCCTCCTCGACGAGCTGGCCGGGGGCACCACCCTGGTCGACGCCGAGGCCCAGGTTCTGGCGTACGTGCGCGAGCACGTGAAGGAGCCGGGCAAGGCGCCGCTCTGCGGCAACTCCGTCGGCACCGACCGGGGCTTCCTCGCGCGCGACATGCAGGCGCTGGAGGGGTACCTCCACTACCGCATCGTCGACGTGTCCTCGATCAAGGAGCTGGCCCGGCGCTGGTTCCCGAAGGCGTACTTCAACAGCCCGGACAAGAGCGGCAACCACCGGGCACTGGCCGACATCCGCGAATCCATCGCGGAGCTGCGCTACTACCGCGAGGCCGTCTTCGTGCCCCAGCCCGGCCCGGACTCGGACCGCGCCAAGGAGATCGCCGCCCGCCACGTGGTGTCGGGCGAGAAGTAGGGCCCGCCGCTCGCACCCCTGCGAAAACCCCCTGTTCACGGGCCCGGGAGGGCCTGTGGACAGGGCCGCGGAGGGGGCCGCGGAAAGGTGGCGCGAGCACCCTCGAAAACCCTGTACACTTTTTCTCGGCCGGTCGGAAACGCCCGGACGAACATGGTGGGTATAGCTCAGATGGTAGAGCACCTGGTTGTGGTCCAGGATGTCGCGGGTTCGAGTCCCGTTACTCACCCTTGAAGGAGAAGGCCCGGTCTGCGGAAGCAGACCGGGCCTTCTTCGTGCGTTCCCGTCACGCGGTCCCCAGGAGCACCCGGGCCGCAGGGCTCCCACTCGTACATCTGCCGGTCGCGGTCCTGCGGCCATGACCACGGATCACATCGGGCCCTGCCACCCCTGGCGAGAGGGCGTGGCACGGAGCGGAGCGGTCAAGGCCGACCGGGAACGGCTGATCAGCGGAGTGGAGCGGTCAGGCCGACGGGGAACGGCTCACCAGGTGCCCGTCGAGGACGACCTCCAGCCAGGTGTAGCAGTCGCCGATCCACACGCCGACCTCCGCCCCGCACCCCGCGCAGGCGAGATTGGGCCCGTCGTGCCCTGAGGGCCCGCAGCAGCCGCCCCAGCGGCCCTGGATCTCGGTGGTGCCGACCAAGTCGCCCGGGCTCAACAGCAGATCCACCGCCGCCCCGGGTTCCGCCCGGGAAGCGTCGGAGCCCTCGCTCAGCATGCGCCGCGTGATACGCCCCGGCTCCGGGTCACGGGCGAAGGTTCCTGCCGCCATCCTCGGCGGGCAGGGGTCCACGGGAGAGTCGAGCGGCGTCCATGTCTCGCCCTCCGCGGGCGGGCGCACCTCGCGCACCGGCACGGACAGCCGGGCGCCGCACACGGCACACGAGATGACCTCGCTGTCGGCGTTTTCCATGGCGTCTCTTCCTTCCGCCCAGGGGTGGCGCCCCGCGCGCCACCCGTCCCCTTCGAAGCCGCTCACCGCCCCGTGAGGGTCTCCACCTCGGCCGCGTACAGCAGGGCCGGGTCCAGGCCCATGCCGGTGAAGTGGCCGGCGAGTTCCAGTGAGAGCACACCGTGCAGACGGGTCCAGAGGGCCAGCGCGAGGCGCAGGGCCGCCGGTGGGGCGTCGGGGCGGGCTCCCGCCCAGTCGTGGTGGTTCGCCAGGTGCGCCTCGAAGGCGTCCGCCTCCGGACCGCCCCCGGCGGGCGCCGTCGTGGTGGCGCATGCGCCGAGCAGGACGGCCATCATTTCCCCGGCGATCGCGGTGATGTCCTCGGGCGCTTCGTAGCCGGGTACGGGTGTGCCGTAGACGAGGAAGTACCGCTGCGGGTCCTCCAGCGCCCAGCGCCGCAGCACCTGTGCGAGGCCGGCCGGGCCGGCTTCCTCGCCGGCCGCCGTGAAGGCGTCGGCGATGCTGCGGTACGCGTCCCGTACCAGCTCGGTGATGAGCTCGTCGCGTCCGGCGAAGTAGCGGTAGAGAGCCGGGCCGCTCATGCCCATCTGCTTGGCGATGGCGTTGAGGGAGAGGCCGGAGGCGCCCGCCGTGGCGATCTGCTCGCGGGCGCACTTCTTCACCTCAGCCCTGACCTGCTGCCGGTACCGCTCTCGCGGGGTTGAACCGCTGTCGGCCACGACCGCCACCTCCTCGCTCTCGGTGAAGTCCGCGGGGGCTCGCGCGGACGCGTGCCACACCACTCCCAGGTTCGTTAGAACCTATCACGCTTGCCATCACCCTTCACGAAGGTCGCCGCAACGGCTTGACGCGATCGAAACCGAGGGTCATTGTTGTTATAGGTTCTAACAAACGCGAGCGGCACAAACGCGCGTTCGGTCAACGCGGTACGAGTGAACGGGAGGTCGTCGTGCGTGACGACGAACGCGTCCAGGTGGTCCTGCCGGGCAAGGTCGAGCCGGAGGGGCTGGAGCTGCGCTCCGGCCCGGTTCCGGCACCGGCGGCGGGGCAGGTCCTGGTCCGGATGGAGGCGACGGGGGTGTCCTTCGCCGAGCAGCAGATGCGCCGGGGCCGGTACTACGACCAGCCCGCGTTCCCCTTCGTCCCCGGCTACGACCTGGTCGGTACGGTCCTGGCGGCCGGCCCCGGCGTCGGCCCCGGGCTGATCGGGACACGGGTCGCCGCCCTCACGAAGACCGGCGGGTGGTCGAGCCACGTGGTGCTCGATGCCGCCGACGTGGTCGGGGTGCCGGACGGGGTCGGGGCCGCCGAGGCGGAGACGGCGGTCGTCAACGGCATCACCGCCTGGCAGATGCTGCACCGCAGAGCCAGGGTCCGCAGCGGCGCGATCGTCCTGGTCCACGGCGCCAACGGCGGGGTCGGCTCGGTCCTCGTGCAGCTGGCGATCGCCGCGGGCGCCACGGTCATCGGTACGGCCTCCGCCCGCCACCACGAAGGGCTGCGGGCGCTCGGAGTGACCCCCGTCGACTACCGGAACGAAGACGTACCGGCCCGGGTCCGGGAACTGGCTCCCGGCGGGGTGGACGCCGTGTTCGACCACGTCGGCGGCCGGAGCGTCGTCGACTCCTGGGGGCTGCTCGCCCGGGGCGGCACCCTCGTCTCCTACGGCAGCGCCGCCACCCGCGACGACGAGGGCTCGGGCGCACTGCCCGTACTCAAGCTGCTGGGGCGCGTCTGGCTCTGGAACTGGCTGCCCAACGGCCGCAGCGCCCACTTCTTCAATGTCTGGGCCGGCCGCGCCTGGGCCAAGGCCCGCTTCCGGGCCCGGCTGCGCGCCGACCTCACCCAGGTGTTCGCCGCCCTCCGGCGGGGCGACCTCACCGCCCGGATCGCGGCGGAGATCCCGCTCGCCCGGGCCTCCGAAGCGATGCGGCTGGCGGAATCCGGCACGGTCGCCGGGAAGGTCGTCCTCGTGCCGTAGCCCCCGGTCCTCCCCCCGACCCCGCCTCATCCCAGTTCAGCGCACCCAGGAGAAACCGCCGTGATCATCCCCTTCCTCGCCAAAGCCGCCGCTCTTCCCGTCGCCTTCCTGCTCGGCCTGACCGGCAACGGGCGGGCTCCCGTCGGAGTCGACACCACCGCTCCCGTCATCACCCGCGAGGACATCGTGATCCACGCACCGCTGGAGCGGATCTGGCGGATCCAGACGGACGTCGGCAGCTGGCCGCAGTGGCAGCCCGACGTCAGCGAGGCGACCAAGGTGACCCGCGGTCCGCTCCGGCCCGGTTCCGTCTTCCGCTGGTCGGTGGAGGGGCTGAGCGGCATCGAATCCACGGTCCGGCAGGTCGAGCCCGGCCGCCGCATCGTCTGGGGCGGTCCCGCCCAGGGCATCACCGCGGTGCACGTGTGGACCTTCACCCAGCGCGCGGACGGCGTGCACGTCCACACCGAGGAATCGTGGGCCGGGGAGCCCGTGGACGCCGCGACCCCCGCGCTCCAGGCCGCGCTCGACGCCTCCTTGGACCACTGGGTGCACAACCTCAAGGCCCGGGCGGAGAACTGATCACCCGTCGCGTCCCGGGCGGCCCCCCGGGGCGGCGTAACGTCGGTGGGCATGGTGCACGTACTGAGCAGCAGGACGCTGTTGCGTCCCACCGACCCCGAGCGCACCCGCGCCTTCTACGGCCAGGCCCTCGGCCTGGCGGTCCACCGCGAGTTCGGTACCGGTCCGGAGCGCGGCACGGTCTACTTCCTGGGCGGCGGGTTCCTCGAAGTCTCCGGTCGGGGCGACACCCCGCCCTCTCCCGACCTGCGGCTCTGGCTCCAGGTCGCCGATGTCGCCGCCGCCCACGAGGAGCTCAGCGCCCGCGGTGTACCCATCCTGCGGCCGCCCGTCCAGGAGCCGTGGGGGCTGATCGAGATGTGGATCACCGATCCGGACGGGCTGCGCATCGCGGTGATCGAGGTCCCGGCGGACCACCCGTTGCGCAGCCGTCCGTAAGCCCGACCCGACGAACCAGGCGCGACGAGCCCGGCCCAGCTCCGGCGTATCCGCCCGCATGGGACGGGTCGGACGGGCCCGGGTCGGGGCGGCGAGCCCCTCACGAAGAGGCGCGGACGACCAGTTCGGTCGGGAGCACCAGGTGGCGGCGCTCGTCGCTGGGGTCGGTGATCTGCTGGAGCAGGACCTCGGTCATGGCGCGCCCCATCTCCTCTATCGGCTGGCGGACGCTGGTGAGGCCGGGCTCCATGTGACGGGCCACCACCGAGTCGTCGAAGCCGACGAGGGCCACGTCGTCCGGGATGCGGCGGCCGGCCTCGCGCAGTACGTGGCGGGCGCCCGCGGCCATCACGTCGGAGGCGGCGAAGACGGCGTCCAGGTCGGGGTGGCGGGCGAGCAGCTCGGTCATCGCGCGGGCGCCGCCCTCCTCGGTGAAGTCGGCGAGGGCGATGAGGCGTTCGTCCGGGGCGAGGCCGGCTTCGGCGAGGGCCCTGCGGTAGCCGTCCAGGCGGCGCTGGGCGCCGTAGACCTCCAGTCGGCCGGTGATGGTGCCGATGGTGCGGCGGCCCTGCGCGATGAGGTGCGCGACGGCGCTCCGGCCGCCCTGGAAGTTGTCGGAGTCGACCGAGGCGAGCGGTTCGTCGGCGCCGCGCTGGCCGCTGATGACGCACGGCATGCCGAGCTGCTCCAGGAGTTCGGGCAGCGGGTCGTCGGCGTGCACGGAGACGAGCAGGACGCCGTCCACGCGGTGCGCGGTGAGGTACTGGGCGAGTCTGCGGCGCTCGCGGTCGTTGCCGGCGAGGGTGAGAAGCAGCTGCATGTCGGTGTCGGCGAGGGCGGCGCCCACCCCGCGCACGATGTCGGAGAAGTACGGCTCGGCGAAGAAGCGGGCCTCGGGTTCCGGTACCACGAGCGCGATGGCGTCGGTGCGGTTTCCGGCCAGGGCACGAGCCGCGCGATTGGGTACGTATCCCAGTTCGGCGATGGCGGCCTCGACCACTTCGCGGGTCTGATCGCTGACGCGCGGCGATCCGTTGATGACGCGGGAGACCGTACCGCGGCCCACACCCGCTTTGACGGCGACCTCTTCGAGCGTCGGCCGCCCGCCGCCCCGTACGCGTGCTGACACCATGTCCGCCTCCCGTTTCGCCGTCAACTTCTCACAGTCGAATATGTCGAACCAAGCCCTGTCGAAAGATTCCCTTGACACGTTTCCGGACCCGGGGGCTGCCGAAGAGCACCAAATTTGGGAGCGCTCCCAATCGTACGGGACGCCTCCGGGACCTTTCGTTGGGATCGGGCAGGGTCGGGGGACGGGGACGGGCGCGGGGACGGGTGGACGCACGAAGACCCGGCTGCGTTCACAACCGGGTCTTCGTGCGGGGGCGTGTGGAGCGCCCCCGTGACGCAGGGTGGGCGGGGAGGCCGTCTGCGCCGAGGGGGTGCCGGGAGAAGTCAGGGCCGGTCAGGCGGCCACGACTCCCCGGCACCCCCGGGCTCGACGCCGCGGGTGGCGGAAGTGTCAGGCCTGCGGCAGGCCGTGACGGCGGATCACGTCGGAGTACCAGCGGGCGCTCGCCTTGGGGGTGCGGGTCTGCGTGGCGTAGTCGACGTAGACCATGCCGAAGCGCTTCGAATAGCCGTACGCCCACTCGAAGTTGTCCATCAGCGACCAGAGGAAGTAGCCGCGGACGTCCGCGCCGTCGGCGATGGCACGGCGGACCGCGTCGATGTGGCCGTGCAGGTACGCGATGCGCTCCGGGTCCTCGACGCGGCCCTCGGGCGAGACGTAGTCGTCGAAGGCGGCACCGTTCTCGGTGACCATGAGGGCGACGTCGGGGAACTCGCGGGCGGTGTCGACCAGCAGGGCGTGCAGGCCGTCGGGGTCGACGGACCAGTCCATCGCCGTGACGGGCTTGCCCTCGGCCTTGTGGAAGGCGACGTGCTCCGAGCCGGGCCACGGCGAGTGCGCGCTGTCGCCGTGCGCGTGGCTGTTGCTCTCCGCGCCGCCGCCCGTCGGGTCGGTGACCAGGGTCGGCGCGTAGTAGTTGATGCCGAGGACGTCGATCGGGCGGGAGATCGTCGCCAGGTCGCCGTCGTGCACCAGCTTCGACCAGTCGACGAGGTGCTTGGTGTCGGCGATCAGGTCCTCGGGGTACGCGCCGTGCAGGATCGGGCCGGTGAAGACCCGGTTGCCGACCGCGTCGATGCGGCGGGCCGCGTCGACGTCACCGGGGGCGTCGCTGAGCGGGCGCACCTGGTGGAGGTTGAGGGTGACCGAGGTCTGCGCGCCGGCGGGGATGGAAGCGCGCAGAGCCTCGATCGCCCGTCCGTGGGCGAGGTTGAGGTGGTGGGCCGCCTGGAGGGACGCGCCGGGGTCGGTACGGCCGGGGGCGTGGACGCCCGAGGCGTAACCGAGGTAGGCGGAGCACCAGGGCTCGTTGAGCGTGGTCCACGTGCCGACGCGGTCGCCGAGGGCGCCGGCCATGATCGCCGCGTAGTCGGCGAACCGCTCGGCGGTGGCGCGCTCGGGCCAGCCGCCGGCGTCCTCCAGCTCCTGCGGGAGGTCCCAGTGGTACAGGGTCGCGACGGGCTTGATGCCCGCTTCCAGCAGCTCGTCGACGAGCTTGCGGTAGAAGTCGAGGCCGCGCTCGACGGCCGGGCCGCGACCGGTGGGCTGGACGCGGGACCAGGAGATGGAGAAGCGGTAGGCACCGAGGCCCAGCTCCTTCATCAGCGCCACGTCGTCGCGGTAGCGGTGGTAGTGGTCCCCGGCGATGTCACCGGTGTCGCCGTTGTGGACCTTGCCGGGGGTGTGGGAGAAGGTGTCCCAGATCGACGGCGTGCGACCGTCCTCCGAGGCCGCGCCTTCGACCTGGTAGGCCGCAGTGGCCGCGCCCCAGACGAATCCGGGCGGGAAGACGAGGGCGTCGGCGGCCTGCTCGGGGGCGAGGTCAGGGCGTACAGCAGTCATGCGGGAGCGCTCCCATGGGTGAAGAGGAAGAAGGGGGATCCGGTGCCCGCGCGGGCACCGGTGGGGGCGTCGCGCGGGCGCCCGGAGGTGCGGGCCGAGGTGTCTCAGCCCTTGACCGCGCCGGACATGATGCCGCCGACGATCTGCTTGCCGAAGATCACGAACACCGCCAGCAGGGGCAGCGTACTGATCAGGGCGCCTGCCATGACGATGGACTGGTCCGGCGTGTACGAGGCGCTCAGCTGACCGAGGGCCACCTGGATGGTGGGGTTCGCCTGGTTGAGCGCGAGATACGGCCAGAAGAAGTCGTTCCACGCCTGGACGAAGGTGAGCATGCCGAGCACCATCATCGCGGGACGCGCCACCGGGAGCACCACGCTGAGCACGATGCGGAAGTTGCTCGCGCCGTCGATCTTGGCGGCCTCGATCAGCTCGTACGGAAGCGCCTCCAGCAGGTACTGCCGCATGAAGAAGACACCGAACGCGCTGACCAGGGTCGGGAAGATCACCGACTCCAGCTTTCCGCCCCAGCCGATGTCCGACATCATCATGAACAGCGGTACGACGCTGAGCTGCGGCGGGATCGTCAGGGTGGCGATGACCGCGGTCATCAGCCAACCGCGGCCCTTGAAGCGCATCTTGGCGAAGGCGTAGCCGGCGAGGGTGCAGAAGAACAGCGTCGCGGCGGTGATGGACGCCGAGACGATGAGGGTGTTGACGATGGCCTTGCCGAGGCTGGCGTTCTCCCAGGCGGCCTGCAGGTTGTGCCAGAGCCGGCCGCCCGGCAGGAACGGCGGCGTGCTGGCCAGGACTTCGTCCTGGGTGTGCGAGGCGGCGACGAACGTCCAGTAGAGCGGCAGGATCGAAGCGATGCCGACGACGATCAGCGCGATGTAGGTGAACGGCCCGGCCTTGTGGGTGTCGCCCGCGCCCATGGCGAGGCGGGCCTTGCGGGGAGCGCGGCGGTCCGGCTTCGGACGTCCGGGGGCGGAGACCTTGGCGGGGGTGCTGGTGATGGTCATGAGAGGTATCGCTCCCGGTCAGGCCGCGGAACGGCGTACGAAGCGGCTGATGATCCAGTTGATCAACGCGATGGCCAGCAGGAGGGCGAGCATGACCCAGGCCACGGCGGCCGAAAGGCCGAGGTGTTGCAGGTTCCAGCCGTAGTTGTAGAGGTAGATGCTCAGCGTCTCGTACTGGTGCTCGGTGCCACCGATGGCGCCGATCGCGCCGCCCTCCAGCAGCAGCGGCTCACCGAACAGCTGCATGGAGCCGATGGTGGAGATGACGATCGTGAAGAGGATCGTCGGGCGCAGCGAGGGGATGGTCACCTTGATGAACTGCTGCCAGCGGTTGGCACCGTCCAGTGAGGCCGCCTCGTAGAGGTCGCCCGGCACGGCCTGCATCGCGGCGAGGTAGATCAGCGCGTTGTAGCCGGTCCACCGCCAGATCACGATGACCGAGATGGCGATCTTCGACGTCCAGTGCCCGTTGCCCCAGTTGGTGTCGCCGAAGCCGACGAAGTGAAGGACCCAGTTGAGGAGCCCGCCGTCGGTCCGGAAGACCAGGGCGAAGACGAGGGCCGCGGTGGCGACCGAGGTCGCGTACGGCGTGAGGATGATGGTGCGCCAGAAGGTGCTGGCGCGCAGCTTGTAGTTGAGCAGGTGGGCCAGGCCCAGCGCCACCAGCAGCTGCGGAACGGTGGAGAGGACACCGATCACGAACGTGTTGCTGACGGCCGTCCAGAACTCGGAGTCCTGGAAGATCTTCGTGAAGTTGTCGAAGCCGACCCATTCCATCTGGTCCATGCCGGTCATCTCGACCCGGTGGAGGGCGATCCAGCCGGTGTAGATGAGCGGGTAGAGGCCGAAGGCCGCGAAGACCAGGAAGAAGGGGGCTATGTACGCGTACGGGGACGCCTTGTCGTCGAACCGCCACAGCCGGCTCCGCCAGGTCTGCCGGCTGCTCGCCGGTTGCTGTCGGGAACCACGGGGTGGCGGGACGTAGGCGTCCCGGGTGGGGGTCGAGGTTGCCACGGGCGGGAGTCCTTCCCTGGGGTGCGCCGGCGGGCGCGTCGATCGGTACCGGGCCGGCCCGGATACGGGACTGCGCGTCCCGGTGCGGTGCCGAGCGGTGCCGGTCGTGTGGGGCTGGATGGGCGGAGCCGTTCGTCCCGGGGCCGGCCTGTGCGGAGCCGGCTGGAGGGGCGAACGGGATGGTGCGGGTGCGGGCCGGGGAGGGCCGGTGGTTCGTGCGCGCGGACGGGCTCTCGGAACCTCGGGGGCGGCGAACCGGCGAAACCGGTTCCCACCTTCGCCTACGAGCCGGGGAGGCCGGTGGTTCGGCTGCGAGGAAGCCCCTGCGCGGCGGGCCGGGGAGGCCGATGGACCGGCTTCGGCGGCGGGCCGGGCGGAGGCCGGACGGCCGTCCGTGCGGGTGGTGCGGTGGGTTCTGCGCGCTGTGGCGCCGTGGTGCGGGCGGTGCGGTGATGCGGTGGTGCGGACGGTGCGGTGATGCGGGCGGTGCGGTGATGCCTGCCGGCGGTTGCGCGTACCGGCCGTTCCTCGCTGTCGGCCGTTCGCCAGGACCCGGTGTGCGGGGGCCCGGGCGAACGGGCCGGTGGCGTGCGCCCGCCCCGGACGGGGTGGCGGGCGCACGCCGAGGCGGTGCGGGCGGCCTGTGGGCCTCCCGCACCGCCGGGGATCAGCCGATCACCTTGTCGACCGACTCGACGGCCGTCTTCCAGGCCTTGTCGGGGTCGGTGCCGCGCTGCTCCATGTTGTTGATCTCGGTGGAGATGGTGTCCTTGATGGTCGCGTCCTTCGGGCCGAGGACGGCCTCGGGGATGGTCTTGGCCTCACCGGCGTAGATCTCGCCGATGGGGGCGTCGTTGAAGTACGGCAGCTTCGCGTCCTTCACACCCGGGAGGTCGTACGCGCCCGTGTTGGACGGGAAGGAACCGATCGCCTTGAAGACGGCGGCCTGCTGCTCGGGGGCGGTCAGCCAGGCGACGAGCTTGATGGCCTCGTCGACGTGCTTGCCGGAGCTCGGAACACCGAGGAAGGAGCCACCCCAGTTGGCGGCGGTGCCGCCCGGCGCGCTGGTGATGTCCCACTTGCCCTTGTTGGCGTCACCGGCGTTGACCGAGATCTGACCGGCCATCCACGCCGGGCAGGCGACGGTGGCGATGGTGCCCTTGCGGAGCGCGGCGGCCCACGGGTCACCGAACTGCGGGACGCCCTGGGTCAGCTTCTTGGAGGCCGCCTCGGCGGCCAGGTTCCAGCCCTGCTGGACGGCGGGGCTGTCCTTGTAGATCGCCTTGCCGTCCTCGTCGTAGTACTGCTTCGCGCTGGAGCTGACGACGGCGTTGAACATGGCGCTGGCGGAGTCCATGAAGAAGGTGCCCGCGGGCGCCTTCGCCTTGAACTTCTCGCCCAGCGCGATGTAGTCCTCCCAGCCACCCTTGACCAGGTTGGCGACCTCGGTGCGGTCGGTCGGCAGACCGGCCTTCTTGAAGAGGTCGGTGTTGTAGCAGAGCGACATCGGACCGATGTCCGTGCCGGCGCCGATGAGCGCACCGCTGGAGGTCGTGGCCTGCTTGGCCTTCCACGAGACGAAGTCGGTCGCGTCGATGACCTTGCTCAGGTCCGCGAACTGGTCCGCCTTGGTGTCGGTCAGCTCCTTGATGCGGCCGACCTCCAGACCCTGGACGTCCGCCAGGCCGCTGCCCGAGTTCAGCTGCTGGAGCAGCTTCGGGTAGTAGACCTTCTCCTCGGCCGTGGTGTCTTCCTTGACCGTGATGTTCGGGTGGAGCTTGTGGTACTCGGCGAAGAGCCCGGCTTCCTTGTACCCGAACTGGCCGTAGTCGGCGACGGTCAGGGTGATGTTGCCATTGGCGTCGGTGCTGCTTCCCTCGTCGTCCGACGAGTCGCTGCAGCCCGCCAGCAGCAGGGCGGTGGCCGTCAGGCCAGTGGTGGCCACGATCGCGGCTCTACGGCGTCGACCTGCGACGTTGCGGGTGATGCGCATTCCACTACTCCTATTTCCAGGGTGTGACTGGCGGTTTGCTCACTGCGGGACCCGGGCGCCGTGAGTGCCGCGCCAGGTGATGCTGGGGGGAAGCACGGGCAGTGCCGATCGCACATAAAAAACGGGTATGCGATGTGGGAGCGCTCCCATGCGCCGATGACGGAAGGTTGCTGCCTCAAGGGGGTGGGTGTCAAGACTTGAAGACGCTTCCGTTGCGCGAGCGTGTCCGGCAAGTCACGAGACCGTGTCCCGCACAGGGCTTGCCAATTGGCGAACCCTCGGGGTCATTGACGGCCCATCATCGAATCGCCGCAGGTGAGAGGCTGTTCGCGAGGAAGGGGAGGCGTCATCGCTCAGAACACGCCATCCCTCATCCGGTCTTACCCCGTGGCCGGTTCTTTACCCGGCCCTCGAGAAACGGGCCCGCCGGAAAGTGAACAGGGACCCCGCCCGAAACGATCTCGGCCGGTCGACTGTGGCTCGATCGTGTTCTTTCCTCGAAGGCCGCCCGGCGAGCACGCCGTCGGCCGAAGCGCCGGAACCCTTCCGGTCATGACGCCCTCACCGGCTTCGGCCGGTGAGCCCCAGCCGCCGACGATCCGCCCGACGGCCCGCCGGGAGCCACGAACCCACCCCCGGCCGCCGGGTCTTCGGCATGCCCCGCTCCGGCCTCACTGCTAGCTTCACCTTTATGCCACTTTCAGCCATTTTCATCAGTTCTGAGACCTGAAGAGCGTGGGTGTCATCCGGGACCACCCCGAACTCGCCCTGTTCCTCTGCCTCGCCGTCGGCTACCTGGTGGGGAAGGTCCGCGTCGGGCCGATCACCCTCGGCGGCATCTGCGGCACCCTGATCGTCTCGCTCCTCCTCGGGACCCGGCACGTCAGCGTGAACGAGGACGTCAAGACGGTCTTCTTCGCCCTCTTCATCTTCTCGCTGGGCTATATGGCGGGGCCGCAGTTCTTCGCCAACCTCAACCGGCGCAGTCTCCGTTTCTTCGCCCTCTGCCTGATCGAACTGGTCTGCGTCCTCGGCATCGCCTACGGACTCGCCCAGGCCTTCGACTTGGACGTGGGCACCGCCGCCGGCATCCTCGCCGGAGCCGCCACGGAGTCGGCGGTCGTCGGGACGGCCACCGAGTCCATCGGCAAGCTCGACAACCTCACAGCCGACCAGATCAGCCAGTACCAAGGGCACGTCGCCACCGCCTACACGGTCTGCTACCTCTTCGGTCTGATCACCATCGTGCTGCTGACCAGCCAGATCATGCCGATGCTGCTGCGCATCAACCTGGCGGACGCCTCCCGCGAACTCTGGGACCGGATGCGCGGCGGCTCGGCCGGGCTGGAGTCCGACGAACGGGAGGCACTGCCCGGTACGGTCGGCCGGACGTACCTGGTGACGCTTGCCGACGGGCGCACCGTGGGAGAGCTGGAACAGGCGCTCGGCGGCCGGATCACGGTCGAAGGCGTCAAGCGGGGCAGCAAGCTCATCGCCCCCTCCCCCGGGCTCGAACTCACCCTGAGCGACCTGGTCCAGGTGGTGGGGCGCCGGGCGGCCATCATCGAGGCGGGCCGCGAGATCGGGCCCGAGACGCCCTCCATCCCCGGCCTCGACACCCCCCTGGCCACCAGCCAGGTCGCCGTGACGGAGAAGGCGACGCACGGCTCGACCATCGACGCGATGGAGCGGGCGCATCCCGAGTTCCTCAAGGACGGGGTCTACATCACCGAGGTCGTCCGCAACGACCAGCGCCTTCCGGCCAGTGGGGAGACCACTCTCTACCGTGGTGACGTGCTGACCCTGGTGGGCGCGCGCAACGGTCTGGCCAGACTGGTCGGGAAGATCGGAGCGGTGGTCAAGAACGACGCCACCGACTTCATCTACCTGGGGCTCGGCATCGTGGCCGGTTCTCTGCTCGGCCAGATCGTGGTCTACGCCGGGGACATCCCCCTGTCCCTCGGCACCGGCGGCGGCTGCCTGATCTCGGGGCTGCTCTTCGGCTGGTTCCGTTCCCGCAAGCAGACCTTCGGCGCGTTTCCCCCGCAGGCGGCTTCGACCCTGAAGGACATGGGACTCGCCGTCTTCATCGCCTGCACGGGGCTGGCCGCCGGCCCTCAGGCCTGGCCGCTGCTGAAGGAGTACGGAGCGCTGCTGCCGTTCGCCGGGATCGCGATGGTCCTGGTACCGGCGACGCTCTCGCTGGTCGTCGGGCGCAGGCTGCTGAAGATCGAGAAGCCGCTGCTGATCGGCGCCATCGCCGGACAGCAGTGCTCGACTCCCGCGATCACCGCCGTCACCCAGGTGGCGCAGAGCTCGGTGCCGCTGCTGGGCTACACGATCACCTACACCCTCTCCAACTTCCTGCTGCCGCTGACCGGACCGGTCCTCGTCGGAGTCCTGGGGGCCTGAATGATCGACTTCCTGAACCGGAACGTCTTCCAGCCCCATCCCGAGCTGCTGGTCTTCCTGGTGGTCGCGCTCGGCTTCCTGCTGGGGAAAGTCCGCTACCGCACCATCGCCCTGGGCGCGGTGACGGGATGCCTGGTGGCCGGGCTGGTGCTCGGCGCCCAGTTCGGGGTCCAGATCGACGACACGGTGAAGAACCTCTTCTTCATCATGTTCCTGTTCGCCCTCGGTTACCGGGTCGGTCCGCAGTTCTTCCGCGGGCTGCGCAAGGACGGCCTGCCCCAGGTGCTCAACGCGGTCGTGGTCTGTGTGTCCGGGCTGCTGATCTCGTGGCTGTTCGCCGGTCTGCTGGGGTACGGCCCCGGGCTCGGCGCCGGACTGATGAGCGGCGCCCTCACCCAGTCGGCGGCCATCGGCGTCGCGCAGGACGCGATCGGCTCCCTGCCGGATCTCTCCTCCGCCCAGGTGAAGTCCGAGGAGAACCTGGTCGCCGTCGGGTACGCGGTGACGTACCCGCTCGGCACGATCCTCTGCGCGATGCTGCTGGCCAACGTGCTGCCCCGGCTCTACCACCGCGACCTGGCGAAGGAGAGCGCCGTCCTCGCCGCCGAGCTCGACGCCCCCGACGACGATCCGGACGAGGGCGAGGGCTACTACGAGGTGGTGCTGCGCGCGTACCGGGTGGAGCGCCCCGACCTCGTCGGCCGGAGCGTCGAGGACTTCGAACGGCAGCAGCAGGGCATCGGACGCCGGATCTACCTCACCGCCGTCCGGCGCGGAGGCACCGTGCTGGAGCACTCGCAGTCCCGGACCCTGGAAGCCGGCGACACCGTCGCCGTCAGCGCGCTCCGCCACGACCTGGTCGACTTCGACGCCCGTACCCACATCGGCCCGGAGGCCGACGACGTGGAGCTGCTCGGCTACCGAACCGAGACACTGCACGTCGTCGCGTCGGAGAAGGCGCAGCTCGGCCGCACCGTCGAGGAACTGCGCCGGGAGCCCTTCATGGTGGGCGTGTACATCGACCGTCTCTACCGGGCGGGTTCGGAGTTCCCCTACCGGCTGTCCACCGAGGTGGAGCGCGGCGACACCCTGGTCCTGACCGGTCCGGAGCGGCTGGTCGGGCCTGCCGGGAAGGCCCTCGGCAAACCGGTGCCGACCAGCTTCGCCACGGACATGATCTGGGTGGGCCTGGGCATCTTCCTCGGCGGCTGCCTGGGCATCCCGGCGCTGACCGCCGGCGGGGTGCCGATCTCGCTCTCGACCTCGGGCGGCGGGCTCATCATGGGGCTGGTCTTCGGCTGGATCCGCGGCAAGTACCCGACGTACGGGAACGTCCCGCCGGGCGCCCAGTGGTTCATGGACACCCTGGGCCTGTGCGTGTTCGTCGCGGTGGTCGGTATCAACGCGGGGCCGAGCTTCACCAGCGGTCTCTCCGACGCCGGCTGGGGCCTGCTGCTCCTCGGTGCCGTCGCCACCGTGGTGCCGCTGATCGTGGGCTTTCTGTTCGGCCACTACGTCCAGCGCATCAAGTTCCCCGTCCTGATGGGCGTACTGGCCGGTGGCCAGACCACGACGGCGGCGATCGGCGCGGTCAACGAGACGTCCAAGTCCCAGATTCCCACCCTCGGTTACACGATCCCGTACGCCGTCGGAAACGTCCTGCTGACCGTCTGGGGCGCCGTGATCGTCCTCCTCAACCACTGAACCCGGAAAGGGACACCGCCATGCCCAGGACCAGCTTCAGCCGGGAAGAGATCCGGTCGTTCGCCCAGCTCAGCCCGTTCGAGCTGAAGGACGAGTTCATCAGCATCGCCCAGAGGGCCCAGAGCGACGAGCCGGGCCAGAAGGGCCGGACGACGCGGGCGATGCTCAACGCGGGCCGGGGCAACCCGAACTGGGTGGCGACCGGCCCCCGTGAGGCGTACCACGCGCTCGGCTACTTCGCGCTCTCGGAGTGCAAGCGCGTCTGGACGGCGGACAATCTCGGCGGGATGCCCGAGGAGAAGGGGTGTGCCGAGCGCTTCGCCTCCTTCGCGCGGGCCCATCCGGACCTGCCGGGGATGGAGCTGCTGCAGGCGTCGTTCGATCTGGCGGTGAAGCGGTTCGGCTTTGAACCGGACGCGTTCGTCCACGAGATGACGGACTCGTCGATCGGGGACAACTACCCGGTGCCGGACCGGATCCTGCACCACACCGAGAGAATCGTGCGGGCGTACGTGGCGGACGAGATGTTCGACCACCGGCCGCCCGAGAACCAGAATCTGAGCCTGTTCGCCACCGAGGGCGGTACGGCGGCGATGTGCTACATCTTCGACTCGCTGATGAAGAACGGCATTCTGGCGAAGGGGGACCGGATCGCCCTGATGGTGCCGGTGTTCACGCCCTACCTGGAGATTCCGGAGCTCGACACGTACGAGTTCGACGTGGTGCGGGTGGAGGCGAGCCTCTTCACCGAGACGGGCGTGCGGCAGTGGCGGTATCCGGAGGAAGAGGTCGCCAAGCTGGCCGACCCCTCCGTCAAACTGGTCTGCTGCGTCAATCCGAGCAACCCGCCCTCACTGGCCCTCTCCCAGCGGGTCGCCGACCAGATCGTATCGATCGTGGCGGACTCGAACCCGGGCCTGATCGTGGTGACCGACGACGTCTACGGGACGTTCGTGGAGGGCTTCCGCTCACTGGCCGCCGATCTCCCGCGCAACACCCTGCTGGTGTACTCGTACTCCAAGCACTACGGCGCGACGGGCTGGCGGCTCGGGGTGATCGGTCTGCACGACGACAACGTGATCGACGAGATGCTCGCCGCGCACTCCCCGGAGTGGAAGGCGCGGCTCGGCCGGCGGTACGGGACGCTCTCGCTCGAACCGGAGAAGATCCGGTTCATCGACCGGCTGGTGGCGGACTCACGGCAGGTGGCGCTGAACCACACCGCCGGGCTCTCGCTGCCCCAGCAGGTGATGATGGTGCTGTTCTCACTCTTCGACATGCTGGAAGAGGGGCAGGCGTACAAGCACCGGATCCGGGCCATCGTCCGGCAGCGGCTCGAACTCCTCCTGGAGGGAGTGCACATGAAGGTCTCGGAGGACCCGAAGCGCGCGGCCTACTACATCGAGCTGGACCTGCTCGCGGAGGCCGAGCGGGTGCGCGGCAAGGCGTTCGCCGACTTCCTGGAGCAGAACTACGAGCCGGTCGACCCGCTGTTCCGCCTCGCCGAGCAGACCGGGGTGGTGCTGCTCAACGGGGGCGGCTTCGACGGCCCCGAGTGGTCGGTACGGGTCTCGCTCGCCAACCTGGACGATCTGGACTACCTCCGGATCGGCCACCATCTGCGGGTGATCTTCGACGAGTACGCGCGGGAGTGGCAGGAGAGCACGGGAGGCTGAGCCCCGCTCACGCGCCGCGCAGGAGCGCGAGGGTCGCCTCCAGGTCGGTCCTGGTCAGCCGTTCGGCCGCCGCCCCGTCCCCCTCGACGACCGCGCGGACGAGCGCGGCGTGGGTGTCCTCGCCGTGGCCGGGGTGCTCGGCGCGCAGATCGAGCAGGTCGACCAGGTCGATGAGCCCCTGGCGCAGCGCGGGGGCGAACTCGCCGAAGAGATCGGTGAGTACGGGGTTGTGGGCGGCGGCGACCACCGCGCGGTGGAGGGCGATGTCGGCGTCGACGAACTCCGCGTCGCCCCAGCCGCTCGCGGCCCGGCGGGCGGTCATGGCCGCGTCCAGGGCGGTGACGTCGTCCTCGGTGCGGCGTTCGGCGGCGAGCCGGGCGGCCTGCACCTCGATCAGCATGCGGACTTCGTAGATGTCGGTGACCGCCGCCCGGCGCAGCCGTGCGGGCCAGTCCTCGTGCGGGCGGTCGGCGACGACGAAGATGCCGGCGCCCTGGCGGGACTGGAGCATTCCGGTCGCGGCGAGGGTGCGGACCGCCTCGCGGACGGTGGAGCGGCCCACGCCGAGGGACTTGGCGAGGGTGGTCTCGCCGGGGATCTTCGTACCGACCGGCCAGGTGCCCCCGGTGATCTGCTCCCGCAGATGGGCGGTCGCCTGGTCGACGAGGGGGCTGGGACGGAGTGGGCCGAGGGAGGACACGCGCTTCACCTGTCGGGTTGTCTGAAGACTTGGAATGCGCCTACTGTACCGCCATGACGCTCAGCGGTCTCCTTCTTCTCGGCTGCCGCGGCGGGGCCTGAAGCGACCGGCACCCCGCCGCGGGGTGCCGCGCTGTGCCGGTCGCATCCGGCGACACGAGAAGGAACACCCGTCCTCATGCCTACGATGCACAGCTTCCCCACCCTCCGCACGCCGCGCGGCCCGGTGCCCGCCGGCTCCCCCGCCTGGAACCCGCAGCGCGCCAGCGACATGCCCTCGCACCGCTACCGCTCCGCCTTCGACCGGGTGCACATCCCTTCCCTGGAGCGCGGTTGGCCGGACGCGCGGATCGAGCGGGCGCCGCTGTGGGTGCCCGTCGACCTGCGCGACGGCAACCAGGCACTGGCCGAGCCGATGGACACCCCGCGCAAGCGCCGGATGTTCGACCTGCTGGTCACCATGGGGTTCAAGGAGATCGAGATCGGCTACCCGTCCGCCAGCCGGACGGACTTCGACTTCGTCCGGCACCTGGTGGAGAGCGACGCGATCCCCGGCGACGTGACCCCCGTCGTCTTCACCCCGGCCAAACCGGACCTGATCGCGCGGACCTTCGAGTCGGTGGCCGGGATGGACCGGGCGGTGGTCCACCTCTACATCCCGACCGCCCCCGTCTGGCGCGACGTGGTCCTCGGCCGGGACCGCGCGCAGGTGTGGGCGACCGTGCGGGAGGCGGCGGAGCTGATGGACCGGCTGGCCGGGCAGCACCCGGCGACGGACATCAGGTTCGAGTTCTCCCCCGAGGTCTTCGTCCTGACGGAGCCGGATTTCATTCTGGAGGTCTGCAACGGGCTGACGGCCCTCTGGGACGCGTCCCCGGACCGGCCGGTGATCCACAACCTGCCCGCCACGGTGGAGATCGCGACGCCCAACGTCTACGCCGACCAGATCGAGTACATGCACCGGTCCCTGGACCGCCGCGACGCGGTGATCCTCTCCGTCCACCCGCACCACGACCGGGGCACCGGGGTGGCCTGCGCCGAACTCGCCGTACTGGCGGGCGCCCAGCGGGTGGAGGGCTGCCTCTTCGGCAACGGTGAGCGCACCGGCAACGTCGACCTGGTGAACCTGGCGCTGAACCTGCACGCCCAGGGGGTCGACCCGATGGTGGACTTCTCGGACATCGACGAGATCCGCCGCACGGTCGAGCACTGCAACCGGCTGGCGGTGCCGCCGCGCCACCCGTACGCGGGCGACCTCGTGTACACCGCCTTCTCCGGCACCCACCAGGACGCCATCAGCAAGGGGTTCGCGCACCACGGGCGGACCGCCTCGCCGACCTGGGACGTGCCGTACCTGCCGATCGACCCGGCGGACGTGGGGCGCGGTTACGAGGCCGTCATCCGGGTCAACAGCCAGTCCGGCAAGGGCGGGATCGCCCACCTGCTGCGGAGCTCCCACGGCGTGGACCTGCCCGCCCGGATGCGGCCCGACTTCTCCCGTACGGTGCAGCGCTCGACCGACGACAGCGGCCTGGAAGCGACCGCGAAGGACCTCTGGGAGCTGTTCACCGCGACCTATCTGACGCCGGGCCAGGACGGGACGGTGGCGCTGGAGGCGTGGACCGCCGACGTCACCGCCGACGGGGAGCACCGGTTCGTGTGCACCCTGCGCGCCGAGGGCCGCGGCGGGGACGTGACCGGTGACTACGAAGGCACCGGCAACGGGCCGCTGTCCGCGTTCGTCCGCGCGCTGGCGGGCGCCGGCCACGAGGTGGAGATCCTGGACTTCACCCAGCACGCGACGACCGGCGGGCAGGACAGCCCGGCGATGGCGTACGCCGAATGCCGGGTCGGCGGCCGGGTGGTCTGGGGCGCGGGCCGGGACACCTCGGTGCTGACCGCCTCGGTGCTGGCGGTGCTCTCGGCGGTGAACCGGGCGGGGTGAGCGAGCACCGCCCCCCGTAGGGGAGTTCGCCTCGGGCGAGGGCCGGCTCCCCTACGGGGCGGGAGGTGGACGCCGTTCCGTATCTCAGGTGCGGCACGTGTCCGGACCGTGCGACCCTGCCGCCCATGACTGAGCGGAAAGCGACGGACGACAGGGCGGACGAGGGCGGGGCGGCGGTCGGACCCGGCGGACGCAGGCAGGTCTTCCTCGATCCCGCCGAGACCGACAACGGCTGGGCGTTCGTGGTGGTGGCGGCCGAGACGGGCGTCGTCTATCAGAACCAGTGCGGCGGTACCGCCTGCCTCCAGTTCACCCAGGAGGGCTATCTACTGCCCCTGTTCGGCACCGATGTGGCCAAGGACATCAGCGAGTTCTTCGTCGTCGAGTTCGAGGGCAGCGGGGCACGGGGGTGCGACTGGCCGCCGCACCTGCTCGACCGGCTGAGGACCGCGGTGTCCGAACTCCATGTGTACGGTTCGGCGAACCGGGACGACGTCTGGCCCGCCCCTCTGGTTCTCGACGAGTCCCGCCTCGCCGAGACGGACGAGGCCTGGGTTCCGGTCCTGACACCCGACGGGCCGGGGATCCTCGTCTGGTTGAACTCCGACTGAGGCCGTTCGTCCTCCGGCGGGCGGACGGCCGGAGCGTTGACCGGATCCCGGACTCGGGCAGCCCGGTCCCGTACCTCAGTCGAACGCGTTCGGCGGCGGTGCCGGGGACGCCTTCGCGTCCGCGTCGGTGACGACCGCGGCCCCGCCGGTGAAGTCGGCGAGCGCGCGGCCGTGTTCGACGCGGCCGGGGTGCGGGTCGGTGGCGACGCGCCGGGTGAGTTCGGCGACGGCGAGGGGGCGGTCGGAGGCGACGAGCACGGCGTTGCCGAAGCGGCGGCCGCGCCAGACCGTGGGGTCGGCGGCGAGGGCGAGTTCGGGGAAGTGCGCGGCGGCGGTGGCGATCTGGCCGCGGAGATGGGCGAGCGGCGGGCCGTCCGCGAGGTTGGCGACGTAACTGCCGCCGGGCTTCAGCGTCCGCCGCACCTCGGCGAGGAATTCGGTGGTCGTCAGGTGGGCGGGGGTCCGGGCTCCGCCGAACACGTCGGCGACGACGAGATCGGCCCAGCCGTCGGGTATCTTGCCGAGCCCCGCGCGGGCGTCCAGGGCACGGACGCGGACCCGGGCCTGCGGGTCGAGCGGCAGCTCCTGGCGTACGAACGCGACGAGCGCCGCGTCGATCTCGACGATCTGCTGGGTGGAGCGGGGCCGGGTGGCGGCGGTGTAGCGGGCGAGGGTGAAGGCCCCGCCGCCCAGGTGCAGGACGTGCAGCGGGGTGCCGGGGGGTGCGGCGAGGTCGATGGCGTGGCCGATCCTGCGCTGGTATTCGAAGGAGAGGTACGTCGGGTCGTCGAGGTCCACGTGGGACTGCGGGGCGCCGTCGAGCAGCAGGGTCCAGGCGTTCCGGCGCTCCTTGTCGGGGGCGAGTTCGGCCCGGCCGCCGTCGACGGTCGCGGTGCGGGCCTCCCGCCCCCCGCGCCCCGACCGGTCCCCGCGCCCCGACCGGTCCGCCCGCCCGGTCCGGTCCGCCGGGTCCGCCCGGTCGTTCCGGTCCGCCCGGTCGGCCCGCTTGCCGGGCTTGGCGTTGCCCGCTGCCCCTCCTCGACGTGCCACGTCCGTCCGCCCTCACCGCCCCCGCGTCGGGCCGGTTCCGCGTCCTGGTCGCGCGAGGCCGGCCGGGACGAGGAGAACGCCGGGGACAACCCCGCCCACCTGGACATTATGGGCTCAGCGGCAGTTGTCGGCCGCTTCGATCATGCGGGCCGCCTGGTCGAGCGCGGCCCGCAGCGCGGCGGGGTCGGTGACCGGGGCATCGTCGGCGGGCGGGAGCAGCCAGCCGGTTCCGGAGACGGGCGGCTCGTCGGGGAGGCGGAGCCCGCGGCCCTCGGTGCTCGTACACGCGCTGCCCGGGACGTCCCAGCCCTCGGCGGTGCCGGGCGGCACCAGGAATCCGACGGTGTCGCCGGCCCCGTCGTGGAGCACCGGTCCCACCACGAGCGGGCCGGCGCCCCGGCGCAGGATGTCGACGGCCTCCAGCCCCTGCCGGGCGGGGACGGTGACGAGGTCACACAGGTGTGCGGCGCACCCCTCGATCGGGTCCGATGTCGTGTGCGGCGGAACGGCCGGCCGTGCCCCCGCGTCCTTCGAGGTGGCCGCAGTGGTCCATGGGCCGGTCTCCGTGCCGAGGTGAAGCATGGGAACCCCTCCTGTCTTCGCCGAACGGAGCCACGCCCCGTCTCCGCATGGACCAACGCCCCGACGGCGTCAAGGGCTACGGTGCCGAGCCGCCGCAAAGGGTGGCAGTTCATGGCGGATCGCGGCCGAGTTGCCCCCGTTTGTCGGGAAACCCTGCGTGAACGACCCGTCACACCAGGTACGTTCTTGCTCCGCCGGGACACCTGAGGCATGCGCCCGGCTGCACCAGAGAGGGCCACGCCATGGTGTCGTCACGGGCCGTTCCCAACCTCGTCTTCCGCCAGTTGCGCGGACAGCGCTCGGCGGGAGAGTTCGCGGCGGCCGTCCGCAGGGCCGCCCGCGAGATCGGCGAGCAGGTCGCCTGCGACGCCCGCTACATCGGTCGCGTGGAGTCCGGCGAGATCCGGTGCCCGAACTACGCGTACGAACGGGTCTTCCTGCACATGTTCCCCGGCACCACGCTGGGGGACCTGGGCTTCTCGGACCGGGAGAGCGTGCGCGGACGTTCGGCGCGCACCCGTGGGCCGGCGGCCTGGAGATCCCTGACCGGGGATCTTGGTCCGGCCCTCTCCGTACCCAGCGACATCGAGGAGAGCGACGTGCTGCGTCGCGTGTTCATGACGAGCGGCACCACCAGTGTGGCGACCGCGTCGATCGGGCTCGGCGCCCACCGGGCCGCCGGTACCCCGATCGTGCTGCCCGCCCAGCGGCGGGCCGGCGAGGCCGAGGTGCGTTCCGTGGAGGAGGCGGTGCGCGAGATCCGCATCCTCGACGACCAGCACGGCGGCGACGGGCTCTACCGGCGTGCCGCCCAGCCGCTGCGGGCCGCGTACGCCCTGCTCGACTCCGGTACGCCCACCCGCCGCGCCACCGCCGACCGGCTGCACTCCGGGGCCGGTGAGCTGGCCCTCTCGGTGGGCTGGCTGGCCCACGACTCGGGGCGGTTCGACGACGCGCGCTCGTACTACGCGGAGGCGCTGGCCACCGCCCGGGTCGCGGGGGACGACGCGCTGGAGGCGCACGCCTTCTGCAACACGTCGTTCCTGGCCCGGGACGCCGGACGGCCGAGGGAGGCGGTCCGGGCGGCGGAGGCCGGTCAGCGGGCGGCCCGTTCGGTCGGCTCGCACCGGCTGCTGGCCCTGCTCGCCCTGCGCGAGGCGGGCGGCCGGGCCGGGCTCGGGGACCGTACGGGATGCGACCGGGCGATCGCACGGGCCCGGGCCGCCTTCGACCGGGGGCCCACCGACCGGGACCCGGAGTGGATGAGCTTCTTCCGCGAGGCGGAGATGCACCTGCTGGAGGCGCAGTGCTGGTCGGCGCTGGGCGACTGGCCCCGGGCGACCCGCCACGGCCGCCGGGCCACGGCGCTCCAGGACCCGCACTTCACCCGGAACCTCGCGCTCTACCGCGCGCAGCTGGCGGGCGACCTGGCGCGGGCCGGGGCGGCGGACGAGGCGGTCCGCTCCGCGCACCAGGTGCTGGACCTGCTGGACCGGGTCCGGTCCAGCAGGATCAGCGCGATGCTGACGGGGACGGTACGCGTCCTGGCGGCCGACCCCGGCGCGGCGGCGGTGGCGGGGCTGCTGGAGCGGCACCGGGCCGCGCAGCGGGGCTGAACCCACGACGCCCGCGGCGCCCGCGACGCCCGCGCGCCCGGCGGCACGGCTCAGCGTTCGAGGTGGCCGGTGTCGTTCCAGCGCTCGACGGCGGGCATTCCGTAGGCCCAGCCCAGCACCGACAGCGAGGTCGGCTCCAGCCGGACGCGGGCGCCGAACATCAGGTCCTCGCCCAGCCAGCGGGCGGCGATCGACCGCAGGATGTGGCCGTGGGCGAAGACGAGGACGTCGCGTTCGCCGGAGCGCACCCGCTCGACGATCCCGTCCGCGCGTGCCGTCATGTCGGCGGTGGACTCCCCGCCGGGAACCCCGTCGCGCCAGATCAGCCAGTCGGGCCGGTCCGCCTTGATCTGCGCCGGGGTGAGGCCCTCGTAGTCGCCGTAGTCCCACTCCATCAGCGCGTCCCAGGTCTCCGCCCGGTCCCCGAAGCCCGCCAGTTCGCAGGTCTCGGCGGCCCGGACCAGCGGGCTGGTGCGGATGTCCGTGTCCGGCAGCCCGGACCAGGGGGCGCGGTGCAGCCGCTCGCCCAGCAGCTTGGCACCCTCCCGCCCGGAGTCGAGCAGCGGGATGTCGGTCCTGCCGGTGTGATTGCCCTGGACCGACCACTGGGTCTGGCCGTGCCGGGCGAGCAGGATGCGCGGTGCCATGTGCGGGCTCTCCCTGAGAACTGGGGTACGGCGGTGGGGCTCCGGGACCTCGGTGTCCGGGCGCCCGGTCCGTGTCCGACGGACACGTCCGAGGAGGGACGCGCTCCGGCATCGGGGCTGCCCCAGGGGTGCCCGAGGGCGGTGCGTCCGTCCCTCTCCATCATCGCGCATCATCGCCCACGGGCATGAGGGCCGTCCTGCCGGGCACCCGTCCCCCACGGCCGGCAGGTGGACCGGGCAACCTCACGGCCCGTCCGCACGTCCCCCTCACCGCAGGACCCGGCCGGGGCGGGCCGGGAGCAGGGGGGCGCGAAAGGGACCCCCCGGGGGAAATCGCGACGGACGACCGCCGTACGGTTGAACGCCCGCCGTCGGACGCTTGAACAGGGGAGAGCCACCGGATGCCGCACGCCACACCCGCACGCGCCTCCGGACGCCCCCGTTGGTGGACGGAGCTGCCGCTCATAGCGGTGGTGTACGGGCTCTACTCGGCCGGGCGACTGCTCGCCCGCGGGAACATATCGACCGCCGTCGACCACGGCCTCGCGATACTCCGGCTGGAAAAAACGCTTCACCTGAACATCGAGCACCCGCTCAACCGGCTGCTCACCGCGCACTCCTCGGTGGGGATACCCGCCGACTTCGCGTACGCCTCTCTCCACTACCTCGTCACTCCGGCGCTGCTGCTGTGGATGTACCGGCGCCGCACCGCCGCCTACCGCGCGGTCCGCACCTGGCTGCTGACCTCCACCCTGATCGGCCTGGTCGGCTTCACGCTGATGCCGACCTGTCCGCCCCGCCTCCTCGACGCCGCGCACGGATTCGTCGACACCATGGCGCAGTACAGCTCCTACGGGTGGTGGGGCACCGAGGCGAGCGCCCCGCGCGGACTCGGCGGCATGACCAACCAGTACGCGGCGATGCCGAGCCTGCACGTGGGGTGGGCCCTGTGGTGCGGGGTGCTGCTGTGGCGGTACGGGCGGCATCCGCTGCTCCGCGTACTCGGCGTCCTCTACCCGCTGACCATCGTCTTCGTGGTCATGGGCACCGCCAACCACTACTTCCTCGACGCCGTGGCGGGCGCCGCGGTGATGGGCGCGGGCGCGCTGCTGACCCGCCCGGTGATGCGGGCCGCCGCCCCCGTATCGGCCCGGCTGCGGGCGCTCGTCCCCCGTCGGTACCCGTCGGGAGCGGGAGTTCCGGCGACGCCGTCCCCGATTGTCAGTGGCGGATGCGAGACTTCGGCGGGTGAGCGAATCCCCGGCCGGCGGACCCCCTCCGCACATTCCAGCGACGCGCCCCGCGCCCCCGGCAAGCCCGGCCGGACCGGTGCCGGCGACAGCGCTCCGGCAGCGGCTCGCTGAGCTGCGCGGACCGGCGGT
The DNA here is from genome assembly GCF_053597235.1 of Streptomyces sp. NPDC001493. NCBI lineage: Bacteria > Bacillati > Actinomycetota > Actinomycetes > Kitasatosporales > Streptomycetaceae > Streptomyces > Streptomyces sp. NPDC001493. Next base: position 190,560 of record NZ_JBSFHV010000012.1, on the reverse strand, counting down.
CGTCCCGCATCCGCTGGACGCCCGCGCGCTGGCCGCCCTCGCCGCCAACCCCGGCTGCAAGCGGCGGGCGCTGCTCGACGGCGCCGGGGTCGACAAGACCGGGCTGGCCACCGCGCTCGGCTCCCCCTCCGGCTTCGGCCAGTCCCAGTTCGCGTTCATGCGCGGCAACGCCTTCGAGGCGCGGGTCAAGGCCGACGGCGGCACCGAGCTGCTGCGCCTGCTGCACGAGAGCCTCGGCGGTGGCGGCGAGCCGCCCGAGGGCGCCCGGGTCCCCGATCTGACGGCGGCCGGCCCCGAGGGCCGGACGGCCCGGACGGCGCTGGCCCTGCGCGAGGCGACCGCGGCCGGCGGCTGGAGTCTGCTGGACCATCCGATGCTGGCGCTGGAGGTGGCGGGCTCGCCCGCCTATCTGGAACCGGACGCAGTGGTGGTGCGTCCCGACGGCCGGTGGACGGTCATCGAGATCAAGTCGTTCCCGATGATCGACGGCTTCGCCGACGCGGCGAAGGTCGGTGCCGCCGCCCGGCAGTCGGCGGTCTACGTGCTGGCCCTGGAGGCGGTCGCCGCCCGCACCGAGGGCGCCGAGGTGGCGCACGACGTCCTCCTCGTCTGCCCCAAGGACTTCTCCAACCTGCCGGCCGGCTCCGTCGTGGACGTACGCAAGCAGCGCGCGGTGACGCGGCGCCAGCTGACCCGGCTCACCCGCATCGAGGAGATCGCGGCCCTGCTCCCCGAGGGCGTGAGCTTCGATCCGGGGTGCTCGGCCGAGGAGCTGACCGCCGCCGTGGAGGCGGTCCCGGCGGCGTACGCCCCCGAGTGCCTGGCCGCCTGCGAGCTCGCGTTCCACTGCCGGGCGAAGTCCCGGGCCCGGGGCGACGTGCGGACGCTGGGGCGTGGGGTGAGCGGTGAGCTCGGCGGACTGACCACGGTCCGCGCGGTGCTGGACGCGGCGGCGGGCAAGGAGGGCGACCCGGCGGACCCGGCCGTCGCCGCACTGCGCCGGGCTGCGGCCCTGCGCGCCGAGGCGCTGGAGGGCGCGGTGGCGCTGCCCGCCCGGGCTCCGGCGGACACGGCGGACCGGGAGGGCTCGGCGGCATGTCACTGATCAGCACCCTGGCGCGGCTGGAGGCGGTGGACAGCGGGCGGGCCCAGCCGCTGGCGACCGTACGCCACCGCCATCTGACCGACCGGCCGCTCGTGCTGGTGCCGCTGACCACGTCCGGCGAGGCGGGCGCCCCGCTGGGGGCGCTGGTGGGGACGGACCGGGAGGCGCCGAGGCTGCTGGCGGTGGCGCAGCCGCGCGACCGCGACCTGCGGTTCGCCTTCCTCGCGGAGCTGGCCGAGCTGGTGCTGCCGCACATCGAGGCGTACGCGGACGTGGTGGAGCCCTCCGAGCGGAGCGAGACCGACCCGGAGACCGGGAAGAAGGTCAAGGTCGAGGTCGAACTGTGCGTGGACGCGGCGCAGTTGATCGTGCCGAGCCGGGCCGGGATCGACCTGGTGCGGCTGCTGGGCCGGTCGATGCGGTTCCGGCGCACCGCCGAGGACGATCCGGACACCCCGTACCCGGCTCCGCCGCGGGTGCCGCTGCTCGGCCGCTGGCTGACGCACTACGCGGAGCGGGCCCGGGTGCCGGGTTCCTCGCTGCTGCTGGCCACCACGGATCTGCTGAACCGCCACTGGGCGACGGGGCAGAGCAGTGTGGAGGACCAGCATCTGGGGGCGCTGCTCGCCTGGATCGACCCGCCGGACGGCGGGTCGGGCGCCGAGGCGGCGCTCCGGGCGGAGCTGGAGCGGGACCGGGACGGCCAGTTGGTCTGCCCGCCCGCGGGTCCGGCCACGGACCCGGCGTTCGACAACCGGCTGCTGGCGCCCGCGATCGAGCGGTACGACCGGGCCCGCACCGCGCTCGCCGGGGTCGAGGACGGCCTGGAGGCGGACGTGCGGCTCGGGGAGCTGCACGCCGCCGAGCGGGAGATCCGTTCGCTGCTGGCCGGGGTGCTGCTGCCGACCTGGGACGCGGTGTGGCGTGGGCTCGACCGGCTGCGGGAGCTGCCGGAGGGGGCGAGGGCCGAGGAGCGCTGGACCGGTGACCGCTGGTCGTTCACCGGTCACCGGGACAAGGTGCGCGCGGGCGAGCCGCCGCAGCCGCGCCGGGACGACGCGGTGACGGCGGCCCGGAAGCTGTCCTCCCGGGAGACCGCGCAGGCGCGGCTCGACGCCCAGGAGGCGCTGGACGATCCGCTGGTGCTGGCCGGCCGGCGGCTGAACGGCGAGGCGTTCGTCGGCGAGGTGACGGGGGTCGAGATGGCGTACACGGAGTCGAAGCGCCCGTCCCCGCGTCCGCTGGTCACGGTCCGCACGGCCGAACGCCCGCAGCTGGGCGGGCGGACGAAGGTGTACCGCTCGCTGGACGGCAAACCGCAGTCGGCGGAGTTCGTCCGGTACGCGGGCCCCGGCACGGGCCCCGACGGCACCGAGGCCCCCGAGGACGGCTCGGAGGTGCTGCTGGTGCTGCGGGTCCTGGACCGGATGGGGCGCGGCAAGGAGCCGGCCCCCGGCTCGCTGCCCGAGCCGGGTGAGCGCACGGTGTGGACGCTCTTCGAGCACGACCAGCGCGGCGGCCCGGCGCTGCCGGACGCGGAGGAGACCCCGTGGACCCACGGCGGTCCGCCGGGTGCGGCCGCCGAACTGCCCGACGCCGTGACCCCGGAGGATGTGCTGTGACCGACGTACGGATGGCCGGGGAACCCGCCGCGACCGGGGCGTTCGACCCGGGCGCGGCATTCGACCCGGGCGCGGCATTCGATCCGGGCGCGGCATTCGATCCGGGCGCGGCGGCGGGCAGGGCCACCGACGCGATCCTCCACGACACCCTGCACGGTGACGCCCGGGGTGTCGTGGTCAACTCCCCGCCGGGCGCGGGCAAGTCCACCCTGGTGGTCCGCGCCGCGCTGGAACTCGCCGCCGCCGGGCGCCCCTTGATGGTGATCGCGCAGACCAACGCGCAGGTCGACGACCTGGTGGTGCGGCTCGCGGAGAAGGAACCGGGCCTGCCGGTGGGGCGGCTGCACAGCAGCGACTCCGACCCGTACGACAAGGTGCTGGACGGTCTGGAGAACGTACGCAAATCCGCGAAGGCAGCGGATCTGGCGGGGCTCGACGTGGTCCTCTCTACGGCCGCGAAGTGGGCGCACGTGAAGAACGTGGAGCCGTGGGAGCACGCGATCGTCGACGAGGCGTACCAGATGCGCTCGGACGCGCTGCTCGCCGTGGCCGGTCTCTTCCGGCGGGCGCTCTTCGTGGGCGACCCGGGGCAGTTGGACCCGTTCTCGATCGTGGGCGCGGACCAGTGGGCGGGGCTGAGCCACGACCCGTCGGCGAGCGCCGTCTCCACCCTGCTGGCGCACAACCCGCGGCTGCCGCAGCACCGGCTGCCGGTCTCCTGGCGGCTGCCCGCCTCGGCCGCGCCCCTGGTGTCGGACGCCTTCTACCCGTACACCCCCTTCCGCAGCGGTACGGGCCCCGGCGACCGGACGCTGGCGTTCTCCGAGGCGTCGGACGGCTCGGGGCCCGACCGGGTGCTGGACGTGGCGGCGGAGTCCGGCTGGGGGCTGCTGGAGCTGCCCGCCCGCCACACCCCGCGCACCGACCCGGAGGCGGTCCGCGCGGTGGCGCTGGTGGTCCGCAGGCTGCTGGACCGGGGCACCACCGCGACCAGCGAGCGCGCGGCGGACCCGGTGCCGGTGACGGCGGACCGGATCGCCGTCGGCACCGCCCACCGCGACCAGGCGGCGGCGGTGCGCGCGGCGCTCGCCGGGCTGGGGGTCACGGGCGTCGCGGTGGACACCGCGAACCGGCTCCAGGGGCGGGAGTTCGACGTCACGGTGGTGCTGCACCCGCTCTCCGGGCGGCCCGACGCCACCGCCTTCCACCTGGAGACGGGCCGGCTCTGCGTGCTGGCCTCCCGCCACCGGCACGCCTGCGTCGTGGTGTGCCGGGCGGGGGTGGCGGACCTGCTGGACGAGCATCCGTCGACGGAACCGGTGCAGCTCGGCGTGGAGGTGAAGTTCCCGGACGGCTGGGAGGCGATGCAGTCCACCTGGGAGCACTGGTCGAACCACCGGGTGTCCTGGGGCGGCTGACGGACCGGGCCGGGCCGGGCGATTCGAGTCGGCCCGAGCCGGTACGCCGTGGCCGTACGCCCGGGTCATTTCGCCTCGGTCGGCCCACCCCCGGCGATCCGCCTGGCTCGGCGTCGCTGCACGGCACAGGCGAGCTGCCACGCGGCGACCGCCAGCGCCAGCGACCAGAACGCGATGGACCACCCCGAATCGTCTCCGGCGCGGTACGAACGCACCGTGTCGCAGAAGACCACGAGGCATATCAGGAAGGTCAGCGGCGCGTACGCCGGCTGGAATCGTCTGGCCATGAGCGCATCTTCGTGAGCCCGGTTTCCTCCTGTCCACCGCGCCGGGATGAACTTTTCGGCTCCGTTTCCCATCCTCGTGTCCCCGTGCGCCCCTTCAGCCATGCCGGGTCCGGCATGGGGGCGTCACCGCCGCGGACCGCGGTCGCCGACCCCGGCCCGGCCCGACGGACAGGTCCAGGAAACCGGACCGCACCTGAACGCCCCCTGCACGTGGACGCGTTCAAGGACTTCGGCGACGGCGGGCCAGTCTTCGTGGTCCACGACCAGTCAGGGCGCGACCGGTTCGGCGAGTTCCCGGTCCGCGTCCCGCAACTCCTTCTGCCCGGGCCCCTCGTGGGCGATCCGGCGGTGGACACCGCGCCCCGACCGCCATCGGAGACACCGGAAGAACCTGGGAGAACACCCCCCTGCCCGCGAACCAACGGCGCATCGATGGGGTACGCCGGGGAGCGCGCGGGCCGAACGCTTCCGGACAGTGTTTTCCGGCCGGTCGGCCCGGACAGACTTGTTCGGGGCCACCGTGGCGGACACCCACGCCGAGCGACCCCGGGGTCACGGCTCCTGCCGGGCGCACCGGCATGCCCGCGGCCACGGAATCGTTCGGTGCACCGGGCACGTTCGCCCTCACGGGCGGGCCGGCGAGGACAGGGGCCGCACGGCCCGGGACACCGGACTTGCGCCGGGTTGGACAATGGAGGGTGGCCGTCCGGCCTTCCCGAAGGAGGAAAACGCACATGGCACAAGCCGACCGGAACGCGCAGCCGAGGCTGCGCCCCGCCCCGCTGCTCTTCGAACCCGCGGAGGCGGCGGCCGACCCCGACCACTTCTTCAACCTGGAGTCGATGGACGATCCGGCGGAGCTGCTGACCCGCGCGACCGAGCTGACGCACGCGTTCCGGGCCGCCACCGACCGGAGCATCGAGTTCCAGGCCGTCGCCGCAGCCCAGCTCGCCGACCCCCGCCGCTTCGACCGGCTGACGCCCGCCGACGTCGCGGAGCGCGCGGAGTGGACCGAGGACTACGCGGAGAAGATGATCGAGTTCGGCCGTTCACTGCTGAAGTCGCCCCGGCCCTGACAGGCCCTGAGAGCCGCACGACACCCGGTCACCCTGGTCACACGTGGCACGGACGGCACATGCGTCGCACGTGGCACGCGGCCCGGAGAAGTCCCCCGGCCCCCGCCCCCGGCACGGTCACTCCGGGTGCAGCTTCTGGCATATGCCCGCGGGCAAGATACCCGGCAAGATGACGTCCTGTCCTGGATTCGACGACTCTCGGCGGCAGTACCGTCACACCCGGTAGACCTGTCTCCATGACCGCATGGCTGGAAGACGAAACGTCCCTGCAGACCCGCGAACCGCGCTCCGGCGTCGGAACCCTCCCTCCGCTGCGGAGTCAGGCCTCGCACCAGCCTGCCGAGGTCACCTCCTCCGGGGCCGTCTGGCTCGCGAGCTCCACGGCGAACCCGCGCACCACGCTCGACCGCTGGCAGGCGAGCCCCGGGTCGCCGGGGGTCCTGCCCTGCGGCACCGCGTTCGACGTGGTGAGCGTCCCGTCCCTGTTCGGGCGGCGGATGCTGGAGCGGCTCTGGGCGGAGGGCCCCGGCTCCGGTCCGGTCGCCACCCACCGCGGCCGGACCCTGCTCTTCGCGGCGCCCGGCACCGCCCAGCGGCTCCCCTCGCTGCTGGCCTGGGAGGAGTGGGGTACGGGCGCCGCCCGCCCGGCGTCCGGTGCGCGCACCCTGCCCCCGGTGCTCTGCCACGGCACCGGCGACGCGGTGACCGTACCGCCGCTGACCTGCGACCCCACCGCTCCGGGGCCGCAGTGGGTGGTCGCCCCCGACACCCGCACCCCCTGGCTGCCCGGCCCCGACGTGCTGCGCTGGGCCTGCGTGCGGGCCGCCCGGAGCGCCGTCCCGCCGGTGTCCGATTACTCGATTTTTCCTCCGGCGGATCTGGATGCTAATGTCTACGACGTCAGCAGGCGCCGCTAGCTCAGTTGGTTAGAGCAGCTGACTCTTAATCAGCGGGTCCGGGGTTCGAGTCCCTGGCGGCGCACCGACGGAAGAAGCCCCTCGCGGAAGCGGGGGGCTTCTTCGTGTCCGGACCGGCCCGACGCCCGACGCGCGGCGCCCGGCCCCGGCTCAGGTGCCGGTGGTGATCCGTACCGTCCAGGAGCCGGACGGCGTCCTGTCGGCGACCTCGACGCGGATCCGCTCCCCCGGCACGCTGTACGTCTCCCCCACCGAGAGCGGGGCGTCCGCGAGCGGCGGGTAGACCGAGCGGTCCCAGCAGGCTTCCGTGTCCGGATGGGTGTCCAATACCTCCACCGGGCCGCCGCCGGAGGCCGTGGCGCTGCGCACCCGGTAGATCAGTACGCCCTCGGTGCAGGTCGCCCGGTCGTTCCCGGTGGCGCCGCGGGCCTCGACGGCGAGCGCGCTGTCCTCGCCGGTCCTGACGACGGCGAGCCGGGTGCCCATGGTGCCGCCGGGGACGGGGGCGGCGGCGACCGGTTCCAGGGTCACGTCCGCGCTGCCCTGGACGCAGACCACCTGCCGGTCGCCGAGCCAGCCGAGCTTCCACTTGTGCCAGCCGAAGAGGTCCGGCGCCAGCCCGAACTGGCTGCCCATGACGTCCCAGTCGCCGACGTACGTGTCCCAGTCGCCCTTGCCGTCCGTGGGGCGGTGGTAGAGGTCGGCGAGGTCGAAGACGTGCCCGGTCTCGTGGGCGAGGACGTTGCGGTCGGGCGGGTGCTGTTCGAAGACGGTGACGACCCGCTTGATGTCCTTGCCGTCGGCGGTGATCGGCCGGTCGAAGTTGACGACCTTGGTGGCGTCGGAGTCGACGCCGGGCGCGTCGGGGTCGGCGACCAGGTAGACGATGTCGTACGCGGAGAAGTCGGTCTCCGGGTCCGCCGCCCGGATCGCGTCGCGCAGATAGGCGGTCCGGCGGCCGGAGTCCCAGTCCCGCTCTATGCCGTACCAGGTGGACGGGTGCGGCATCCGCACCCAGCGCTTCTGCGGGTGCGCGCTCAGGGTGAAGGCGCCATAGCTGGCCTTCTCGAAGAAGGCGGTCGTGGAGGGGAAGTAGTCGGCGGTGAGCACGTCCGGCGTGACGACCGGGTCGGCGTCGGGGAAGGACAGGAAGATCATGACCGCGTCGAGGTGCCGGGCGGGGCGGGGGTAGGCGCCGTTCCAGCTGTCCAGCCCCAGCGAGTGGTGGGCCGGTGTCCGGGGCAGCGCGCACGGTTTCACGCCCGCGTAGGCGGCGGCCGCGGGGCCGGCGACGAGTGACATGGCGGCCAGCGCCATGAGCGCGGTCAGCGCCGCCGCCACTCCGCGCGGACTCGGCTTCTCCACCCCCCCGGGTCCGTGCTGACGCGGCACATCTACCTCCGGGTGGGATGCGGAACACCTCGCTCCACCCTGTGCCCGATCACCGCACCCCGCCCGCTGGGCTGCCCCACACGGGTCAGGGGCCACCCGGCCCGCCGCGGGAGCCCGTGCCGGCCCGCCGGGGCGGCGCACCCGGCACCCCTTCTCCGGCGGGCCGCGATCACGTAACGTCACATACGGTCATTCACTCCTCGGAATCCGACAGCGAGAAGTCGCCTGGGAACACAGGCGCACAGAAGGGAACAGTGGCGGGCAAAACGGGAGGCCGTGCGGAGCGATGCCGGAACCTTGCGGAGGACGGTCACTGGGCGCGTACGCGTCAGCCGGGGCCGGACCGGCGGGCGGCGGCGGGCGGGCCGGGCTGGAAGCGCCGACACCCCACCCTCTATGCTTCCTCACGTTTTCCCGCGTGGTTCGCGCCCCGGCCCGGTGCGCCCACCCGGTGGGCCCGTCCAGCCACACCTGTTCACGACAATCTGCACAGCGGGAGCGAGCGGTGAGCGGAACCTCCGAAGGGCACAGGCCCCCGGCAGGCACATCCCCCGGCGCACCCCCGGTGGCGGACACGGAGCGTCACCACGCGGAAACCGCGTTGCTCGCCTACCGGTCCGCCTTCCGCAGCGCCACGTTCGCCATGGCCGTGGTGGACGGCGCCGGGGCGGTCGTGCACGCCAACGAGGCGCTCGCCCGGATGACCGGAACCACCGCCGCCGACCTCGCCGGACGGCCCGTCGCCGCCCTCGTCGGCCTCACCCCCGACGACCACGCCTGGCGCTCCTACCGTGAGGTGTTGCGCGGACGGCGCTCCCGGTTCCGCTGCACCCGCCGGCTCAAGCACCGGGACGGCCGGCCGCTCTGGGCCGAGATCACCGTCGTACCGATGGCCGATCCCACGGCGGGTGACCCGGGCCGGGCGCTGCTGACGGTGGCCGACATCAGCGACCGGCACGAGCTCCAGCAGCGGCTGCGCCACCTCCAGATGCACGACGCGGTGACCCGGCTGCCCAACCGCACCCTCTTCTTCGAGCGGCTCTCGGCGGCGCTGGAGCTGTCGCCGTTCCAGGACAGCTCGCTGCTGCCTCGCCCGGGCCGGATCGGGCTCTGCTACCTGGACCTGGACGGCTTCAAGGCCGTCAACGACACCCTGGGGCACCGGGCCGGCGACCGGCTGCTCGCCGCCGTGGCGGGACGGCTGAGCGACGTCGCGGGGCGCGACCCGTACCACCGCGACGGCAGCCACTTCGTGGCGCGGCTCGGGGGCGACGAGTTCGCCGTGCTGGTCGAGGAGTCGCAGGGCACCCAGCAGCTGCTGGACCTGGCGGACGCGCTGCTCACGGCGGTGCAGCAGCCGTTCGACCTGGCGGGGCAGCGGCTCTCGGTCTCCGCCTCGATCGGGGTGGTGGAACGCGCCTCGGCCGGCACCTCCCCCACCGGGCTGATGCAGGCCGCCGACACCACGCTCTACTGGGCGAAGGCGGACGGCAAGGCCCGCTGGACCCTCTTCGACTCCGAGCGCAACGCCCACCGGATGACCCGGCAGGCGCTCTCCTCGACGCTGCGGCCGGCCGTCGACCGCGGCGAGTTCGCCCTGGAGTACCAGCCGCTGGTCGGCATGGCCGACGGGGTGGTGCGGGGCGTCGAGGCGCTGGTGCGGTGGAACCACCCGCAGTTCGGGGTGCTCGGACCGAACCGCTTCGTCGCCATCGCCGAGGAGGACGGTTCGATCGTGCGGCTGGGCCGCTGGGTGCTGCGTACGGCCTGCCGCCAGGCCCGCCGCTGGCAGCTGGACCATCCGGACGGGCCGGCGCTGTTCGTCAGCGTCAACGTCGCCGTACGGCAGGTCTGGGACACCGACCTGGTCGCGGAGGTCCGGGACGTCCTCGCCGAGACCGGTCTCGATCCCGGGCTGCTGCAACTGGAGCTGACGGAGTCGGCCGTCATGGGCTCGGCGGGCCGCCCGCTGCGGGCGCTGCAGGCGCTGAGCGACATGGGCGTACGGATCGCCATCGACGACTTCGGCACCGGCTACTCCAACCTCGCCTACCTCAGCCGGCTCCCCGTCTCCGTGCTCAAGCTGGACGGCTCCTTCGTGCGCGGCTTCCGGTACGACGACGGCGGCAGGCACCCGAGCCCGGCCGACGAGACCATCGTGGAGGCGCTGGTGGAGCTGGCGCACCGGCTGGGGCTGACGGTGACGGCGGAGTGCGTGGAGACGGCGGAGCAGGCCGAGCGGCTGCGCCGGATCGGCTGCGACACCGGGCAGGGCTGGCTGTACTCGCGGGCGGTCACGCCGGAACGGATCGCCGAGCTGATCGCCGCGGGCGGGGTGGCCGCGTCCGGGGCCCCTTGATCACGGGGCCCCGGAAACCGCCTAGAGCGTGGGCAGGCCGTACGCGTCGGCGATGAGCTCGTAGCTGCGCAGCCGGGCCTCGCCGCCGTGCGCGTTGGCGGTGATCATCAGCTCGTCGGCGCCGGTCCGCTTGGCCAGGTCGTCCAGGCCCGCGCGGACCTGCTCGGACGTGCCGTACACGATGTTGCCGAGCCACTCGTCCACGAAGTCGCGCTCCAGCGGGCCGAAGGTGTGCGCCTCGGCCTCCTCCGGGGTGGGCACCAGGCCCGGACGGCCGGTGCGCAGCCGCAGCATGCTGAGCGCCCCGGTGAGCACCTGGCGGTGCGCCTCGGCCTCGCTCTCGGCGGCGAGCGCGGCGGCACCGATCAGGGCGTACGGGGCGTCGAGCACGGCGGACGGCCGGAAGGACTCCCGGTACAGGTCCAGCGCCGGAATGGTGTTCCGGGCCGAGAAGTGGTGCGCGAAGGCGAAGGGCAGCCCGAGCATGCCGGCCAGCCGGGCGGAGAAGCCGGAGGAGCCGAGGAGCCAGATCGGCGGGCGGGCCGGGGACTGCACCCCGCCGTCGGAGGTGGCCTGCACGGGCCCCGGGACGGCGTGGATGCGGGAGTAGGGGTGGCCGTCCGGGAAGTCGTCGTCCAGGAAGCGGGTCAGCTCGGCGAGCTGCTGCGGGAAGTCGTCGGCACCCTCGTTGAGGCGGTCGCTCCGGCGCAGCGCGGCGGCCGTGGCGCCGTCCGTGCCGGGGGCGCGGCCGAGGCCGAGGTCGACCCGGCCGGGGGCCAGCGCCTCCAGGGTGCCGAACTGCTCGGCGATGACGAGCGGGGCGTGGTTGGGCAGCATCACGCCGCCCGAACCGAGCCGGATGCGGTCGGTGTGGGCGGCGAGGTGGGCCAGGATGACGGCCGGGGAGGACGAGGCGACGCCGGGCATGGAGTGGTGCTCGGCGACCCAGAAGCGGTGGAATCCGCGCCGCTCGGCCAGCTTCGCGATGTCCACGCTGGTGCGGAGCGCCTCGCTCGCGGTGCGGCCCTTGCCCACGGTCACCAGGTCGAGCACGGACAGCGGCACGGGGGCGGTGCCGCCCGCCGTGCCCCTGACGGTGTCGGTCCGGCCGTCGGCGGCTCCGTCTGCGGCGCCCTCGCCGTCGTTCCGGATCTCGTCGCCTCGGTTCTCGTCCACGTGTCGCTCTCCCGGTGCCACTGGTCATACGTATGCGTATCGAACCCCTGCAACAGGAGGGCGGCTCCGCTTATTCCGGGCGGAGGCCGCCCGGAGTCCGTTGCGCGGACGCCCCGTACGTCACTCCCGCACTTCGAGCCCGCGTGGTTCGACGGTGCCGAGCGGGGGCTCCCGGGTGGCGAAGAGGGCGCCGAGTCCGGGGGCCCAGATGTGGCGGTCGGTGAGGCGCAGCCCCTCCCAGACCGTGACCGGGTTGGCCGCGAGGACCGGCTTGCCGAGGAGCTGCTCCAGCTCGGGTACGTGCGCCGCGGTGTGCAGAGCGGTGTCGGGGAGCAGGACCGCCTCCGCGTCCGGGTGGTCGCCGGCGATGGCGAGCTCGCGGGTGAGGTCCAGGTCCCAGCGGGCCACCTCGGCTCCGGTGATGATCCCGCTGCCCCGGGTGGCGACCACCTCGATGCCGGCGGCCGTCAGGAAGTCGCTGAACAGCGCGGCGACGTCCTCCGGGTAGGTAGCGGCGACCGCGACCCGCCGGACCCCGAGCTCCCGCACGGCGTGCACGAACGCGAAGGACGTGCTGGAGGCGGGGAGTCCCGCGGAGCGTGCCAGCGCGGAGATCTGCGCCTGGGCGCCGTCCCGGCCGAGGACGAAGCTGCCGCCCGTGCAGGCCCACACCAGGGAGTCGGCGCCGGCCAGCCGGAGCTCCTCCACGCCCGCGTCGAGCCGCTCGGCGGAGCCCAGTTCGCGCAGGGCCTCCACACGGCGGACGTCGTCGCCGATCCCCGTACGGAACAGGGGCAGTCTGATGTCGCTGTCCAGCGTGATCTCGATCCGCGGGAAGTCGTCCTCGGCGCATTCGCCCGGGTAGAGAAGTCCGACGGTCGTCATGTCCACCCTTCCTTTTCCGCCCGGACCGGTGGTCCGGGACAGGGGCGGGGCGGGCCGCTCGCGGACGGTGCGACCGGCGCGCGGTCGTCCCTGTGTCTTCGCTCTCTTCGTCTTCGTCTCCTTCCAGTGTTCCCGACATCCGCCGTCGCACCCACAGGGAGGGCCGGAGACCGTCCCGCGGCCCGGCGCCGGAGGAAGGAATCCGGCCGCACCGCCCCGAAGTCGCCCCGAAGTCGGCGCTGACGTTCGACGAGGGACAGGTGGTCGAATCCGCGTGGCCGAAAAAATCTTTGGTTTCCCACAGGAATTCCCCCGGCATGCGAGTGCCCGCGCACCGGCCGTGACCTGGCATTTGCCAAGAGTGTTCATGTCTCTGGCATATGCCACACGGGTGCACCCCAGTCCAGGGACGGCCCACAAGGGACAAGAAGTGGTCAACAGCCCTGCCATGGGCACTTCTTGGCCACTATCGTGGACGCACGGCTTTGCGGTCGGACCTTGGGCAGGGGGCACCGTGACATTGCGACCGGAACCAACGGCGCCGTTCCACGCGGTGCAGCACGCCTTCCGCGTGCTCGAAACGGTCTCCCACCACGGCGACGGCGTGACCGAAACACAGCTCGTGCGGGAGACCGGACTGCCGTCCGCCCGCCTCACCTCCCTGCTGCTGACGCTGCGGCGCGAGGGGTACGTCGAGCAGATCGCGGACGGTGCGTACGTCCTCGGCGCAGCGCTGCTCCTCCTCGGCTCGGGCCCCTCCCGGCGCCTCGCCCTGGAGGAACGGCTCCAGAAGATCCTGGCGCAGCTGCGCGACACGGTCGGTGCGGCGGTCTACATGAGCCGGTACGTCGACGGCGAGGTCACCGTGACCCAGGTCTTCGACGGCCCCCTGACCCCGGCGGTCAGCGAGTGGGTGGACTTCCGCTCGGCGGCGCACGCCAGCGCGGTCGGCAAGTGCCTGCTGGCCCAGCTCGACCACGACGCCCGGCGCGACCACATCGCGCGCCACCGCACGGCGCGGCTCACCTCCCGGACCATCACGGACGAGAAGGTGCTGCTGGCCACCCTCGACCACCACCCGGCGACGGTCCCGATGCTGGACCTCCAGGAGTACGCGGTGGGTACGGTCTGCGCGGCGGTCCCGCTGACGGCGGGCGGCTCGGCGGGCTGCCTGGCGCTGTCGCTCCCGGTCGGCGACACCTACCGGCTGCGCGAGGCCGCCGAGCTCCTGAACCGGCAGGCCGCGCCGGTCCTGCTGTCGCTGGCACTCTGACCTCCCCGGACACGCGCGAGGGGCGGACCGGTCGGACCGGTCCGCCCCCTTCCACGTACGGGTCAGCGGCTGAGCCCGAGCCACACCGTGGTGTCCTGCGGCACGGCGCCGTCCACGAGCTCGCCGGAGGCCAGCAGGACAGTCGCACCGGCGGGCAGCTCGTACGGGCGCTCCCCCAGGTTGACCACACAGCGGAAGCCCTCGCCCCGGTCGAAGACCAGCACGTCGGGCCCGGCGTCCACCCAGGTCAGCGACTCCGGCAGGCCGACCAGCAGCTCCCGGCGGAGCGCCAGGCCCGTGCGGTAGAGCGTGAGGACGGAGTCCGGGTCGGCCTCCTGGGCCGCCACGCTGAGCGCGGACCAGTCGGCCGGCTGGGGCAGCCACGGGGCGGCGGCGCCACCGGCTTCCGCATCGCCCGCCGCCGCGTCGCCCGCCTCCGCGTCCCCGGCCGAGAAGCCCAGCGAGGTGCCGGTCGTCCGCCACGGCAGCGGGACGCGGCAGCCGTCGCGGCCCCGGTCGGTGCCGCCGGAGCGGACGAAGGTGGGGTCCTGGAGGAGGGCGTCGGGCAGGTCCTGCACCTCGGGCAGGCCGAGTTCGTCGCCCTGGTAGATGTACACCCCGCCGGGGAGGGCCAGGGTGAGGAGGGCGGCGGCGCGGCCCCGGCGGCGGCCGAGGACCGGATCGCTGGGGTCGAGGAGCCGCTTGTCGCCCATGTCGAAGGAGGTGTCCTCGCGGCCGTAGCGGGTGACGTGGCGGATGGTGTCGTGGTTGGAGAGCACCCAGGTGGGCGGGGCGCCGACCGGGGCGTGGGCGGCGAAGGTGGAGTCGACGACTCCGCGCAGGGCCTTCGCGTCCCAGGCGCAGCAGAGGAAGTCGAAGTTGAACGCGGAGTGCAGTTCGTCGGAACGCAGGTAGCGGGCGAACTGCTCGGGGCTGGGGAGCCAGACCTCGCCGACGAAGACACGTTCACCGTCGTAGGTGTCGAGGAGCTTCCGCCAGGAGCGGTAGATGTCGTGGACGGGGGCGCAGTCCTGGTAGGGGAGGTCGGTGATGTCCGGGTCGGGGCCGACGTCGGGCAGTCCGGGCTCCTTCGCCAGTCCGTGCGCCACGTCGATCCGGAAGCCGTCGACGCCCCGGTCGAGCCAGAAGCGGAGGACGTCCTCGAACTCCTCCCGTACCTCGGGGTGTTCCCAGTTCAGGTCGGGCTGTTCGGGGGCGAACATGTGGAGGTACCAGGGTCCGGGGGTGCCGTCCGCCTCGGTGATCCGGGTCCAGGCGGGTCCGCCGAAGTAGGAGTTCCAGTCGTTGGGCGGGAGCGCTCCGTCGGGGCCCTTGCCGGGGACGAACCAGAAGCGCTCGCGTTCCGGTGAGCCGGGTCCGGCGGCGAGCGCCTGCTGGAACCAGACGTGCTGGTCGGAGCAGTGGTTGGGCACCAGGTCGACGAGGACCCGCAGCCCGTGGTCGTGGGCCTCGGTGATCAGCGCCTCGGCTTCGGCGAGGGTGCCGAAGAGGGGGTCGATGTCGCGGTAGTCGGCGACGTCGTAGCCCGCGTCCGCCATCGGCGAGGTGTACCAGGGGTTGAACCACAGTGCGTCCACGCCGAGTTCGCGCAGGTACGGCAGGCGGGCGCGGACTCCGGCGAGGTCGCCGGTGCCGTCGCCGTTGCCGTCGGCGAAGCTGCGTACGTAGATCTGGTAGATGGCGGCGTGCCGCCACCAGGGGGTGGTCACTCTGAGACTCCTTGCTGTGGGGATACGGGGTGGTGCGGGCCCGTGGTCAGGCACGGGCCCGCACCGGTCGGGTGTCACCAGCCGGTGTTGCCGGAGCCCCTGTTGACCGTGAAGCCGCCCGCCAGGGAGAGTCCGCCGGCGGCGGCCCCGGTGACGGTGGTGCCGGAGAAGGTCCCGGAACCGGCGGAGTTGATCTCGATGCCGTACGAACCGGCCGTGGTGATGGCCAGGTTGGTGACGGTGAGGGACTGGACGTTCTTCTGCCAGGAGACGAGAAGACCGCTGTAGGTGCTGTCGAGGACGGTGTTGTCCTGGAGCAGGATCGGCGCGGTGATGTCGGAGGAGTCGGCGTAGATCCAGAGGGCGCCGAGCTTGCTCGCCCAGTTGGGTTCGTAACCACCGGTCCGGTTAAGGGTGTTGCGCAGCACGACGGTGGTGCCGCTGAACGGGACGGGGGCGAACCTGCTGCTGATCGCGATGCCGGAGGAGCCGGTGACGGTGTCGGCGAGGAGGTTGTCCTCGACCCGGTTGGCGTTGCCGCCGTAGATGCCGACGGCGTTGGCGAGCAGGGGCAGTTGGACGGTGTCGAAGCGGAAGGCGCTGTTGCTGACGGCCTGCGCCTCGGAGAACATGGCGAGCCCGTCGTCGCCGGTGTTGCGGATGCTGCTGTGCGAGACCTCGGTTCCGGTGGTCCCCTTGTGGAGGTTGACGCCGTCGGCGAAGGTGTCGCGGATGCGGAGCCCGGCGGCGTAGAGGCCGTTGGTGGGCGCGTCGATCCAGAGGCCGACCTTGGTGTGCTCGATCCAGAGGTTCGTCAGGCTGGAGCCGTTGCCGAAGTCGCCCTCGACCGCGGCGTCGAAGTTGGCGTCGTCGCGGTAGCGGACGTCCCCGGCGATCGTGAGGTCCTGGACGTTGCTGGTGCCGCCGCGTCCGAAGAGGCCGCCCTTGCCGTTCTTGCCGCGCAGCACGGTGTACCACTGCCCGGCGCCCCGCAGGTCGGCCCCGGCGAGGTCGACGTGGCCGGAGATGTCGTACGTACCGGTGGGCAGCCAGAGCCCCTTGCCCTGCGAAGTGGCGGTGCTGACCGCGGCGTTGAGGGCAGCGGTGTCGTCGGTGGAGTCGTCCGGGGTGACACCGAGGGTGGTGGCGGAGACGAATCCGGTGGACGGCATGGGGAGGGCGGCCGGGACGGCCTCGGTCTCGACCAGGTCCAGGGTGTAGGAGGCGGCGGTGTCGCCGGCGTCCTTCTGGAACTTCAGCACGGTGCCCGCGGCGAGGTGGCCGGTGAGGGTGCGGGTCTCGTCGAAGAAGTGGTGCGCGGAGCCCTGGGAGGGCGTGTTGGTGTACGGGTACGTGCCGTAGACCCAGCTGTACGTGGAGCTGAGGCCGAGATCGCGGACCTGGGTGCCGTTGGCGTAGACGCTGAGCGTGGAGTCGGCGCCGGTGCCCGCCGCGTTGTCCGGTACCGAGTAGCGCAGGGTCAGCGCGTCGGCGGGCTGGGTGAGCGTGAACTGCACGTACTCGCCGGTCTGGTCGAGCACCACGGCCCGGCGGCCGGAGGCCTCGGAGGCCACGGTGAGGTAGGTGCGGTCGGGTCCTGTGGTGGAGGCGTTGGTGGTTCCGGCCTCCGCCTCGTACGCCGTGTACGGGAGGGTCGCGCCGCGCACGGCGTTGGGGGTGGAGCCGGTGACGGTGACCCCGTCGAGCTGGAGGTTGCCGTTGTCGCCGGGGGCGGTCCGCAGGGTGACGTGGTTGAGCGAGGCGCGCAGCGGCACGTCGGTGGTGGCGTTCGCCCAGGCGCCGTTGGTGGCGGGCAGGGTCAGCACGCGGACCTTGGTGCCGTTGGCGAGCAGGGTGACGGTCGCGGCGGTGGCGTCCGGGGTGCGGTAGCGCAGCACCAGCGGGTAGCCGGCGGCGGACGGGGCGTTCACGGCGAGGACCGCGCGGGCGCCGGTGGTGGTGAACCCGGTGAGGTAGCCGGTGCCCTCGTAGCCGCTGACGGCGGCGGCCGTGGCCGCCCCGCCGGAGACGAACGCGGTCTCGGCCTGGTGGGTCAGGGTGACCGGCGTGGTCTCGGTCGGGGTGGTGACGGCGAGGCCGTCGAGGTTGACGTTGCCGCTGTCGGCGGTGGTGAACGTGAAGGCGACGGTGTTGGTGCCCTTCGCGTAGGTCACCTGCTCGTCGTGGGTGGACCAGGTGTCCCAGTTCGCGGTGGGGGCGAGGCTCACCTGCCGGACCTTCGCCCCGTTCACGTAGAGGCTCAGCGTCATCGCGGCGCCGGTCCCGTTCGCGTACCGCAGCGTGGCCGAGCCGTTCCCGGCGAGAGAGGAGGGGATGGAGAAGGTGACGGATGCCGTGCCCTTGTTGGCGTCGGTGAACCCGCCGACGAACCCGGTACCGGTGTAGCCGGAGTGCTCGGTGGAGACGGCCGCACCCCCGGAGAGCTGGGCCGACTCGGCCTCCAGGCCGGAGGAGCCGGTGCCCGTGCCGCCGCCGGTGCCGGTACCGGTGGTGGCGGTGAGGCTGTCGAGGTTGACGTTGCCGCTGTCGGCGGTGGTGAAGGTGAGGGCGACCGTGTTGGCGCCCTGCGCGTAGGTCACCTGTTCCTCGCGGGTGGACCAGGTGTCCCAGCTCGCGGTCGGCGCGAGGCTGATCTGGCGGACCTTCGCCCCGTTCACGTAGAGGCTCAGCGTCATCGCGGCGCCGGTCCCGTTCGCGTACCGCAGCGAGAGGGAACCGGCCCCGGCGGCGGACGACTGGACGGCGAAGGAGACGGAGGCCGTGCCCTTGTGGGCGTCGGTGAACCCGCCGACGAACCCGGTACCGGTGTAACCGGAGTGCTCGGTGGAGACGGCCGCACCCCCGGAGAGCTGGGCCGACTCGGCCTCCAGCGCGGTGGTGGCGGCCTCGGCGGTGGCCGTGGTCGTGGCGCCGAGCAGCAGGGCGCCGAGCATGGACAGGAGCAGGGGGACGACGAGACGTACGGCGCGGGGGCGCCGGCGTGGTGCAGGAGACACAGCGGTGTGCCCTTCCTGTGGGTGGGGTCCCTGGACGTGCGGGGGTAAGGGGGTGGTGCTCGCGGGAGGGACCGGCGGCGCGCGGGTCAGCCCTTGAGGCTGCCCGCGGTGAGGCCCGCGATGATGTGCCGCTGGAAGATCAGGAAGAGGACCAGCAGGGGGATGCTGGCCATGACCATTCCGGCGAGCAGCTGGTTGGCGGGCATGAACTCGGCCAGCCGGTTGAGCGCGACGGTGATGGGCTGCTTCGCCTCGTCGGGCAGGACGAGCATCGGCCAGAGGAAGTCCTTCCAGACGCCGACGACCGCGAAGATCGAGACGACGGCGAGGACCGGCCGGGAGAGCGGCAGCACCACGGAGACCAGGACCCTGAGCGTGCCGGCGCCGTCGATCCGTGCGGAGTCGAGGAGTTCGGCGGGTATCTGGTCGAAGAAGCGCTTCAGCAGAAAGATGTTGAAGGCGTTGGCCGCCGCCGGGAGCCAGATGGCGAACGGGGTGTTGATCAGGTTGACGTGCAGGATCGGTACGTCGACGACGGTGAGGTACGTCGGCACCAGCAGCGCGGACACCGGCAGCATCAGGGTCGCCAGCATCATGCCGAGGATCACGTTGCCGAGGAGCGGGCGCAGCTTGGAGAGCGCGTACGCGGCGGTCACGTCGATGAGCAGCTGGGTCAGCCAGGCGCCCAGGGCGAGCACGAAGGTGTTGAGGAAGAAGTGGCCGAGCCCGACGTTGGTCCAGGCGTCGGTGTAGCTCTCCGGGTGGAAGCTCTCCGGAACGAGCGTCGGGGTGGGGGCGGCGAGTTCGCTCGACGACTTCAGCGCGCCGGACGCCATCCAGTAGAGCGGGAAGACGAAGGCGAGGGTGAAGCCGATCAGGGTGGCGGTCAGCACGAAGCGGTGGAGGAACCTGCCGACGCGCCGGTTCATCTCGGTGGGCGCGATCAGGGTGCGGGTGGGTGTTTCGGCGGCCATGACTCTTCCTCTCAGCCCTTGCTCCGGGTCAGGCGCAGATACACGCCGGCGAAGATGCCGAGCACCACGAAGAGCAGCGTGCTCATGGCGCTGGCCAGGCCGAAGTCGTTGTAGACGAAGGCGTAGCGGTAGAGCAGCAGCAGGACGGTGACGGTGGCGTCGTCGGGTCCGCCGCCGGTCAGCACGAACGGTTCCACGAAGACCTGCATGGTGCCGATGACCTGGAGCAGCAGGGTGATCATCAGGATGAACCGCATCTGCGGGATCGTGACGTGCCACAGCCGCCGCCGGATCGACGCCCCGTCGAGCTCGGCCGCCTCGTACAGCTCGCCGGGGATGCCGCCGAGTGCCGCGAGGTAGATCAGGGTGGTGGTGCCCATGTTGGCCCAGGTGGAGACGAGGACCAGGGAGACCATCGCGAGGTTCTCCGACTCCAGCCACTGCTGGGCGGGGAGGTGGAAGACGTCCAGCACGTTGTTGAAGAGGCCGGGGCCCGGATCGTAGAACCACCGCCAGAGCAGCATGGTGACGACCGAGGGCAGCATGACCGGGAGGTAGACGGTCATCCGGAGGTACGCCTTGCCGCGCCGGAGTTCGTTCAGGACGACGGCGGTCGCGAACGGGGCGGCGAAGCCGAAGACCAGGGCGAGCAGGGTGAACCAGCCGGTGTTCTTCCAGGCGGTGAGGAAGAGCGGGTCCTCGAAGAGGCGGCGGAAGTTGTCCAGCCCGACCCACTCGGCGGGCTGGGCGAAGGTGACCTGCTGGAAGCCGAGCAGGATGCCGCGGACGATCGGGTACCAGGAGAAGAGCGCGAAGCAGATCAGTCCGGCGGCGAGGAAGAGGTACGCGACGAGGTTCTCGCGCACCTTCTGCCGCAGCCGGCCGGTCGCCGCCCCGCCCCGGGCGGACGGGCCCGCGGGCGGTACGGGGGGCCCGTCGGTCGAGATCTTCGCGGCGGGCCCGGACGCCCCGGCGGGTGCCGGGGCTCCGTCCCGTACCGGGGTCCGGTCGCGGGCCGCGGCGCGCGCCGGGGAGGTGGGGAGCGGTCGGCCGGCCATGATCACTTCACCGTGGCGAGGACGGAGTCGGCGCGCTTCGCGGCGTCGGCGAGCAGCTTGTCGAGATCGGCGTCCTCCTTGGTCAGCACGGACTGCATGACCCCGTCGAGGATCGTGTAGAGCTGCTGCGCGTTCGGCGGCTCGACCTTGACGGCGACGTCGTCGCTGCGGTCGACGAACGGCTGGTAGTTGGCCTGCGGGACGTTGGCGTACTTCGCGTGGATCGCGTCGTTCTTCGCCTGCGCCGCGCCGTCGAAGAGGTTGGGCTGCGGGAGACCGATCGGCACGTCGAGGCCGGAGAACTTCTTGACGTTCTCCTCCTCGCGGTCCGGGTTGAGGTACTTCCACTGGATCCACTGGAGCCCGGCCTTGATCTTCTCCGGGGAGGCCTTCGGGTTGAACATGAAGCCGTCGCCGCCGCCGAGGGTCGCGGTGCCGGGGAGCGCCGCCAGGCCGTAGTCGTCGTACTTGCTCTCGAACTGCTTGACGATGGTGGGGATGTTGTCCGGACCTGCCATGTACATCCCGAGCTTGCCGGAGCCCATCATCTTCTGGACGTCGGCGATCTCCAGGAGCTGGCGGGTGCCCATGGACTTGTCGGTCCAGCGCATGTCGTGCAGGGCCTGGAGCGCCTTGCGGCCCGCGTCGCTGTCGAACGCGGCCTTCCACTTCCCGTTCTGCTGGGTGGCCACGTCCCCGCCCATGGAGTAGATCCACGAGGTGAGGTGCCAGCCGCCCTGGTTGTTCTTGCTGTAGTCGGCGTATCCGACGGTGCCGTCGCCGAGCGCGCTGATCTTCTGCGCGGCGGTGCGCACCTCCTCCCAGGTGGTCGGCGGCTTGTCGGGGTCGAGTCCGGCCTTCTCGAAGAGGGCTCGGTTGTAGACGAGGCCGAGGGAGTAGTTGCCGGTGGGCAGGCCGTAGATCTTGCCGTCGGGTCCCTTGAAGACGTCCTGCAGGGCGGGACGCACCTGGTCCAGGTACGGGACGTCCTTGAGGTACTTCGTGATGTCGGCGGCCTGGCGGCGCTGGATGAGCCCGGCGGGGTCGGTGAAGTAGACGTAGTACACGTCCTCCAGCTGGCCCCCGGCGAGCTTGGCCGCGAAGGTCTTCGGGTCCATCTGGCCCTCGCGGGCATCGATCTTGATCTTGGGGTGGGCGGCCTCGAACTGCTTGACCAGCTCCTCGAAGTCCTTGCGGTCCTCGGGCTGCGTCTTGGCCGGCATCCCGTTCACGCTGATCGTGACCACGCCGTTCTCGTCGACGCCGGACGAGGAACCGGAGGAACCGCCGCAGCCCGTGAGGGCCAGGCCCAGGGCGAGCGCGGTCGCCGAACCGAGAAGTTGACGCCTGCTGACGCCGGCCATGCCATTCATGCGAATCGCCTTCCTGATGGGTGCCCCCGGGCTGCGGGACCCGATGCACGTGAACAGCGCTGAAGGTAGAAGCCCGTTACGCAAGAAGTCAATGCATCTGCGCAAGAAGGTAATCAGCGGGGCTTGCACTGGTAACACGGAGCTGTCCGACGGCACACCCTCCACCGGCCCTCCACGGACCCCGACGAACCTCTGCGGGACACCTCAGCGAGGGCGGCCCGCAGTCGAGCCGCGCACGATCAGCTCCGTGTCGAACATCAGGAGCTCGTTCGCATCCGCACGCCCTTCGATCTGGCCCGCCAGGGCAGCCACGGCCGCCGCCGCCATGGCCTGGACCGGCTGCCGGGCGGTGGTCAGCGGCGGGTCGGTGGCCACCATGTACGGGGAATCGTCGAAGCCGACCACCGACAGGTCCTCCGGCACCCGCAGCCCCTGGCGGCGCGCCCCGCGGATGACCCCGAGGGCCAGCGCGTCGCTCGCGCAAACGATCCCGGTGACCCCTTCGGACAGCAGCCGGGGCAGCGCGGTGGCCCCGCCCTCCATGGTGAACAGGGCGTGCGCGACCAGCCGCCGCCACTCCTCCGGCGCGACGCCCCGGCGGCTGCAGAAGGCCGCGAAACCGGCGAGTTTCCGGGCGGAGGGGACGTGCCCGCCGGGCCCCAGGACCATGCCGATCCGCTCGTGCCCGAGCGCGGCGAGGTGGGCCAGCGCCTGCTCGGCGGCGAGCGCGTCGTCCACCCGCACCTGGGCCACGCCGGAGTTCTCGTCCGCCGCGTTGACCAGCACCATCGGCACCCCGCGCTCCCGCAGCACCCGTCCGTGCTCCGGCCCCGCGTCGGCGTAACTGGCGCCCACGAAGACGATTCCGCCGATGTTCTGCCGCAGCAGCATCTCGATGTAGTGCGCCTCCGAGACCCCGTCCTGGCCGTGCGTGCAGAGCACGGGGATGAGCCCCCGCCTGTCCAGCAGCACGCACAGGGCCTCGGAGAACGCGGAGAAGACCGGGTTCTGCAGGTCGGGCACGACGAGCCCGATCAGCGCCGCGCGCTCCCCGCGCATGCCCGCCGGCCGCTCGATGCCGCACACGTCCAGGGCGGCCAGCACCGCCTCGCGGGTGGGGGCGGACACACCCGTACGCCCGTTGAGGACGCGGCCGACGGTGGCCGTACTGACACCCGCGTACGCGGCGACTTCGGAGATCCTTCGATTCATCACGGAGTCAGCGTGACAAGAAAGAACGCAAAAAGAAAGATCACTTACGTAAGAAACTTACTTTGGCTGACGCACGCCCCTGCGGCTGGCGCGTTCTCGCGGGCACGAGGCGCGGCGGGCGCGGGGCGGAGGCAGGGGGAGCGCGGCGGGCACCGCGAGCGCCGCGCTCGGGGGTGGACGCGAGGGGCGGAGGCGCGACAGGAGGCCCGGAACGGCCCACGAGGCGGGCACCCACACCCCTCCCCGGATGGGGGTGTCATCAGCACCCCTCCGGACCAGGTATTATTTTCGAGTCAGCAGGCGCCGCTAGCTCAGTTGGTTAGAGCAGCTGACTCTTAATCAGCGGGTCCGGGGTTCGAGTCCCTGGCGGCGCACGACACGACAGTGGGGCGGTCTCCGGCACCGGAGACCGCCCCACTGCGTTCTGCTGTTTTCGGGTGTTCCGTGAGTTCGGCCATCCCGCCCGAACGGCCGCACCTCATCTTCGGGGCATCACGTCCGGCCGTCGCCGGCCGCGCTCCCCGTCCAGCTCACGCCGGTGTCTCTCGGTCCGGCGCTTCTCACGCCCGTGCCCGTACGGGGGCCGTCGAGCACCCACCCGTCTCCGGCGCCGGGATCAGAACTTCACGTCCGAGCAGGAGTAGAACGCGTTCGCGGTGTCCGCGATCGTCCACACCGCGAGGATGATGTGGTGGCCGGTCTTCCCGCTGGGGATGGTGCCCGTCTGGGTCAGCGTGGCCGGCGGCTGCTGGTTGTTGTACGGCACCGTCAGGAACGGCTGTGAGTCCAGCGAGGCCCGGGTGAGCGGCTTCGTGGGGTCCCAGCCCTGCTTGGTGATGTAGTACCGGAAGTCCGTCGTGGAGTGACGGGCGGTGAACTGCCAGCGGAAGTTGAACGACTGGCCGCCGGTGACCTGCGTGGTGGGCCAGTTGCCGCCGCGCGGGTCGTCGAGCTGCGCGAACTCGCTGTGGTTGGCGGAGCAGATCGCCCCGTCCGCCGGACCCGCGGTCGGGAAGCCCTTCGGGCCCTCGACACTCTGCGGCTCCCACTGGATGTTGCCGCAGTTGGTGACGGTGCCGTTGGCACAGAGCTTCTGGCGGCTGATGGGGTTGTCGGTGTAGCCGTGGCTGCTGGCGCTGCTGGTGGCGAGCGCCGAAGCGCCCAAGATCGCCAGGCCGACCACGGCCGCGCTTGCCCTCTTACGCATGCTTCGCTCCTCAGGGACATGGGGATTTTCCGGTGAGCACTGCTCGTGAAGCGCGCGGTCGTGCGGTCTAGACCAACTCCCACAGTATTGACGTGCCGTGAACATGTCCAGACCACTGCGTGACGGCATTCCGCTTCGCTATGCTGCGCCGCCGCACCTGCCCCTCGGGCCCCTCAGATCCCTTCACCTCCACCTCGCCCCGTGTAGAAGGCCACCGTCAAGTCCCTTACCAGGGACTTGCGTTCGTAGTCGTCGAGCGCGACGAGTCCGCGCGTGGTGAGCCGGTTGACGGTGTCGTCGACCGCGTCCACCACGGAGGTCAGGACGCTGTCCCGGTGTCTCGCGTCGAGCGCCGCGACCCGGCGGCGCTGCATGGCCGCCGCGACCTCGGGGGCGTACTCGATCCCGGTCGGCTGCGCGGAGTACACCTCCACCCCGACCGGCTCGCAGTCCGCCTTCAGCATCCGCGTCAGCGCGTCCCCGACGGCCTCGGCGTTCCGCAGCGTGGGGGCGTCCTCGTGGAAGGCGTCGGCGGGCAGCTGCGAGAGGACCCGGGCCATCGCCGCCTCGACCTGTTCCCGCAGGTACGCCTCGTGGTCCGCGACCCCCAGGACCGCCCGGACGGTGTTCTCGACCCGCCAGACGACGAGGACGGTGACGCGCAGTGCCGTACCGTTCGCGTCCACGGCGGGCATCGGCTCGCTCCGCCAGTGCCGCAGCCGTACGTCGGTGCGGCGGCGGAGCAGCAGCGGGGAGACCCAGAAGAGCCCGGTGCGCCGGACGCTCCCCCGGTAGTCGCCGAAGAGGGTCAGCACCAGGGCGTACCCGACCCGCCCGCGCCCGAGACCCCCGAACGCGAAGAGCACCACGGTCACCAGCACCGCGAGCACCGCCCAGAGGCCGATGCCGATGCCCTGGTACGGGCGGGGCCCGATGCCGAGCCGGGTCTGCGCCTGTCCCGGCAGCGCGCCCGCCCACCAGAGGACCACCAGCACGGCGGCGCAGCCGGCGGCCCCGGTGAGCACAGCCACCCAGCCGGGCAGTGCCGGACCGGGGCGCTCGCGCAGCCGGGGGTCGGCGACCGGCGCGGGCCGGGTCGGCGGCCGCACCTGGGGCGGGCGGGGTACGGGAGGGCGCCGCATCCCGGCCCCGGACCGGTCGGCCGGCAGCGTGTGCCGGGCCACGGCGACGGGCAGCGAGGCGACACCGGCGGCGCGGTGCGGGTCGCCGGCCCCGGCGCGCGGGACGAACCCGGTCCGGTCGTCGGGGTCGCGGGGTTCGTCGCGGAAGAGCAGGTGCACCGGGATGGAGGCGGTGGCCTCGTTGGCGATGACGGACCGGCGGCGGCCGGCGCCCCACCGGAGATCCTCGCGGAAGCCGTCGGCCGGAGCGGGCACCTCACCCCCGGGCATCTCACCGGGGGAGACCTCGTCCGCGGGTTCGTCACCTCCGGGCACCTCACCCCCCTCACCCCCGGGCACCTCGCCCGACGGTGCCTCGCCCGACGGCACCGAGACCGTGGCCGAGACGGTGCGCATCGAGTCGGGCTCCGTCCCGCCGTGCGCGAGCTCCAGCACCACGTCCACACAGGGCCCCTCGGTACCCGGACCGCCGCCCCCCGTACGCGGATCGCCGTCCCCGGCGAGGCCCGGGTCCGGGTCCGGTCCCCGGCCCGCTCCCGCGTCCGTACCGTCTCCCGCTCCCCCTCCCGCTGCCCGGCCCGCCCCCACGCGGTCTTCCTCGTCTCCGTACACGCCCCACCGTTCCCTTCCGCGCTCCGGCGGTCCCGGAGCTGTCCATCCGCCGATCCACCGGGCGCCTCTCAGGCCCCTCAGGCCCGTCGGGAACCTCAGACCCGTCAGACCCGTCAGACGCCTCAGGCCCCACAGGCTCCATAGGCCCCACAGGCCCCTCAGCTCACCCAGGCCCCGGGTCCCCCGGCTCGCTCAGGAGAAGAGCCGCCGCCAGGTGTCCGGACCCGGGTAGCCGTCCGCGACGCGGCCGCGCCAGCCCTGGGCGCGCTGGAACGCCTCCACGTTGCGCCGGTCCGCCTCGGTCCAGCGGCGGCCGGGTCCCGACACGTAGTGCCTGCCGAATCCCTTCTTCACCAACTGCTTGCCGAGCCGCTCGACATGGGCGTTCGACTGACCCGGCTTGAAATAGCCCCGTCCGGGGAAGGCCGGAACCGTCTTCGGGGCGCCTCCCGCACCGGTGGCCGGGATGTTCTTCCCGGTGCCGTTGACGAGCCGTCGCCAGGTGTCCGGGCCGGGAAGGCCGTCCGCGTTCGCACCCTTCCACCCCTGCGCCTGCTGGAACGCCCGGGTCGCGCGCCGGTCCGCCTCGCTCCAGACGGGACCGGGGCCCCTGGTGTAGAAACGTTTCCCGCCCCGCGCCACCAGCATTTCGCCGAGCCGCGTGACGTGGGCGTTGCGGGTTCCCGGCCCGAACGTGGCGGCGCCGGGGAAGCCCGCCGACGAGCCGCCGCCGGAGCCCCGGGTCAGCCCCTTGTAGCGGTAGGCCAGGTACTTGTCGGAGTTGCTCCAGTACGCGAGGGGCGTGGCCTTCTTGCGGGTGGCCGGGGGTGTCTGCTCGTACGCCATGTACTGGGTGTGGGCGCTGTTGGTCCAGCCGCCGAAGATCGTGACGTGCGACCCCTTGTTGGGGTCGGCCGGGTTGTGGAAGAGCAGGATGTCGCCCGGCTCCAGCTGCGAGCGCGCGATCCGCGTGCCGTACGAGGAGAGACTGCCGGTCCACTCGTTTCCGCCCAGGTCCCAGGCCATCGAGACGTAGCCGGAGCAGTCCTGGCGATACCCGTCCGACCAGAACTTCTCCATGTCGTACGGCACCTTCGCGGCCACCCAGGTCTTGGCGCGGGCGATGATCTCGCTGCGGGTGGTGGTCCGCAGGGCCAGGGGCTCCGCCGTGGCGGGCGGCCCCGACGCCCCACCGCCCATGAGCGGTCCGGCCTGCCCCTGCGGAGTGCCGGGCCCGGGGCCGGTCACGTCGTCGGCGCGGACGGGCCCGGCGCTGTGGCCCGCCGGGGCGGCGGCCTCGGCGGCGCCGGCGGAGAGGACCACCCCGGCGGCCGTCGCCAGCACCAGTGCGCGGCGCGCTCCGTGCGCGGCGGGATGGCCGCCCATGCGGGGCGGCAGGGTCCGGGCCGCCGCCGTACGGCGCTGGCGGGCACAGCCGGCGCAGCCGCAGTCGGCCGTGGGTTCGTACTCCGTGAAGACCGGGACGGTCATGTCGATTCCCCTCCGGACTCGTCAAGATTTTTTGAGGCACTCCGCGACGGGCGCCAGTGTCTCAACTCTCGTGACAAATCGCATTTTGACGGATCAAAGAGAAAAAACGACCATGCGACAGGGCGTGGCGTCATGGGAAATGGTCAAGAGCATGCTGCGGAATCCGGTAATGTTCTCCAGGTCAGCAGGCGCCGCTAGCTCAGTTGGTTAGAGCAGCTGACTCTTAATCAGCGGGTCCGGGGTTCGAGTCCCTGGCGGCGCACGCAGAGTCAAGGCCCTCTCACTTCACGTGAGGGGGCCTTGTTCGTTGCCCGGCTACCGCCGGGGCGCACGCCCCTGCCTCGCACACATCGCGAGGCTCGCTTCCACCTCTCCGTATCTCTGCACGCCTCCGCGCGACATCTCGCCACGCCCCCGGTGCCGCCGAGGGCGCGCCGGCCGGGGTCGCGCGGCCTGCGCGCGCCACCCCGAATCGGTGACTCTCCGAAGACAAACCGTCACGGAGCGCCTTGATTGATTCTCCCCGCACGGAAGCCCCGGAACACCTCACGGCCCGTGCGGCCCGCCGCTTCGCGCAACGCGGGGCGGCGCGCACGGCGGCGGCCCCGTCCGCCGGCCGCTCCGGGAGGGGAGCGGCCGGCGGACGGGGCCGGGCGGGCACGGCGGGCGGGGGTGTGGGTCAGGCCCCGGAGTCCTCGCCCGTGAGGTAGGCGGAGACGACGACGTTGGCGGTGTAGGCGTGTGCCGCCTTGTCGTACGTACCGCCGCAGGTGATCAGCCGGAGTTCGGCCCGGCCGTCCTGGCGGGGCCCGTACGCCTTCTGCGCGTCGAAGCGTTCCCGGGTGAAGACCTGTACGTCGTCGACGGTGAACTCGGCGACCGTGCCGTCGGCCCGGGTCACCCTGATCTCGGCGCCGGGCCGGGTCGCGCTCAGTCCGTAGAAGACGGCGGGCTCGGTCTCCGTGTCGACGTGGCCGACCATGAGGGCCGCCCCGGCGGTGCCGGGTTCGGCTCCGCCGTCGTACCAGCCGACGGTCCCGGGGGTCTCGAACGGGGGCGGGTCGACGGCTCCCTCGCCGTCGAGGCCGCGCCCGACGACGGGGGCGTCGATGCCGACGGACTCGATCTCGACCTCCCGCGGCGGCGAACCGTCCAGCGGTTCGTGCGCCGGGGGCAGCTGCGCCCCGAGGGGGCGGCCGACCGCCGCGACGTCGCCGGTGGTCGGCGCGGAGCTGCCGCCGGGTCCTCCGGCGGCCTCGCGGCCCCAGAGCCAGAGGCCGAGCAGGAGCACGGCCCACACCACTCCGGTGAACAGCCGCCCGGTACCTGCCGGGCGGGCGGGGGCGGACACGTCAGTCCGCGACCGGACGGCGGCGGCGTGCGCCGCGGAAGGCGACGGCGGCCGCGGCGACGGCGGCGAGGGCCAGCCCTGCCACCACGTGCGGGAGGCCCGGGCCGTCGGCGTTCCCGCCCTGCTCGGCGAGTACGGCGGTGCCGCCGCCTCCGGCCCGGACGGGGGCGACCGGGGTCGGCCGGGCGTGGTGCACCACGGTGAGGCTGCCGGAGGCCCGGCCGCCCCCGCCGCCCTTGCCCTCGCAGCGCAGGGTGACGT
Source organism: Streptomyces sp. NPDC001493 (assembly GCF_053597235.1). Lineage (NCBI taxonomy): Bacteria > Bacillati > Actinomycetota > Actinomycetes > Kitasatosporales > Streptomycetaceae > Streptomyces > Streptomyces sp. NPDC001493. The sequence goes on along the minus strand of NZ_JBSFHV010000012.1, from coordinate 161,622 downwards.
CGTACCGGCCGGCCTCGGCGTCGTCGCGGACACGGGCCTCGGCGCGGAGGCCCTTCCCGTCGGCGGGGGTGAACCGCACCGGGGAGACGAAGGCCTCGGACGTGCCGAGGCCCTCCTTGCCCTTGCCGCAGGCGTCGGACCAGAGCTCGACCTTGCCGCCGGGGGCGGTGGTGGACGGGGTCACCCTGAGGGTGCCGTCGTCGTACGGAACGGCCGAAGCGGCGGGCGCGGAGACGGATATCGCCGCGGCCGCCGCAGTAGCACAGATGGTGAGGGACAGTGAACGCATCGTGAACCTCCTGCTGGAAGGTTCACCCGTACGCACGCTTCCCGCATCCGCTGTCGCCCGGTCGGGGGACAGCGTGGCAGCGGACCGACGTGGGACCGGCGACGGCGCCGCGCTTCGGACCGGCGAAGGCGCGGCGACGGACCGGCGACGGCGCGGCGCGTCGGACCGGTGTCGGCTCCGGTGTCCGGCCCGATGTCCGACCAGCCTCAGACCAGGTCGACGAGGTCCGCGATGGAGTCGACCACGTTCGACGGGCGGAAGGGGTAGCGGTCGATGTCGGCGGTGGTGGTGAGCCCGGTGAGCACCAGGAACGTCTCCATCCCGGCCTCAAGACCGGCCAGCACGTCGGTGTCCATCCGGTCGCCGATCATGGCGCTCGTCTCGGAGTGGGCGCCGATGGCGTTGAGCCCGGTCCGCATCATCAGCGGGTTGGGCTTGCCGGCGAAGTACGGCTCCTTGCCGGTGGCCTTGGTGATCAGGGCCGCGACGGACCCGGTGGCCGGCAGCGGTCCCTCGGCGGACGGGCCGGTCTCGTCCGGGTTGGTGCAGATGAAGCGGGCGCCCGCGTTGATCAGCCGGATCGCCTTGGTCAGCGCCTCGAAGCTGTACGTACGGGTCTCGCCGAGCACCACGTAGTCGGGGTCGTGGTCGGTGAGGACGTACCCGATGTCGTGCAGCGCGGTGGTGAGCCCCGCCTCCCCGATGACGTACGCCGTGCCGCCCGGACGCTGGTCGTCCAGGAACTGGGCGGTCGCCAGCGCGGAGGTCCAGATGTTCTCGACCGGAACGGCCAGGCCCATGCGGCTGAGCCGGGCGTGCAGGTCGCGGGCGGTGTAGATGGAGTTGTTGGTGAGGACGAGGAAGGGCTTCCCGGACTCCCGCAGCCGCTTGATGAACGCGTCCGCGCCGGGGATGGGAGTGCCCTCGTGGATGAGGACCCCGTCCATGTCGGTCAACCAGGACTCGATCGGCTTGCGCTCTGCCATCACACGGACTCCTGCCGTACGCACGGTGCACACGAGGTGCTGGACGCCGGCGGCACCGCGGTGTGCAGCGCCGACGCCCCGAGTTTAGGCGGTGTACGGCGTATCAAGATCGGTCGGTCCACGGGGGCTTGCGGGGAGCGCGTGAGCGCGACGGCCGTGCCGCCACCCGTGGATCGGCTCCGGCCGCGCCTCGGCTCCGCCCGCTCGTCGGGTACGGCCGCGCCTCGGCTCCGCCCGCGTCGCAGCCCCGCCCGCTCGTCAGCCCCGGCCCCGCCGCATCCGGCGGGCCAGCAGCAGCGCGGCCGTACCGGCGAGCAGCAGCGCGGTGGCCGCCGCGCCGGTACGCAGGGCCGCCGCACGGGCGGCGCGGCCGGTCCGGGCGAGCTCGGGCAACGGGTTCCCGGCGGCGTCGCGCGACGGACCGGAACCGCCGCCCGGGGGTGCGATGGAAGAGCCGGGAGCAGTGCGGGAGTCGGGAGCGGTGGAGGGGGTGGTGCCGGTGCGGGGGGTGGTGCCCGGGGGCCTGGTGCCGGGTCCCGTGCCGGGGGCGGTGGCGCCCTCCGGGGCGGTTGCCGTGCCGCTCTCCGTGCCACTGTCCGTGCCGGAACCGCCCTCCGCGCCGGTGGTCCCGTCCCCGGCGCCCGCGTCCGATTCCGTGTCCGTGTCCGCCCCGGTGCCGGACCCGTCCTCCGCGTTCCCCCCGGCGAGGAGGTCCTCGGAGGCGGTCCCGTCGGCGTCGGACTCGTCGGGGAGCACCAGGTCGGCGCCGCCTTCGAGGTCCCCCTCGACGATGGAGAACGGGTAGTCCTCCGACTCCCCCACCCAGTCCCCGTCCGGGGCCACGACGGAACCGTCCGCCACCGCGTCCGTGGGGGGCGCGGCCGGTCGGCGCTGCACAATGGCGGCGTTGGCCACGACCTTTCCGGGCCGGGTGTCGGAGGTGAAGGCCATCCGGACGCGGACGGTGACCGTGCGTCCGGCGGGGACGGTGAACCCCTCGAAGTCGTCGCCCCCTTCGCCGCTGCCGAAGACCCCGATCTGCTCGTTCCGGTCGGTGGTCTCCCAGCTGACCCGGTGTTCCGCGCCCGTACCGTTGCCCGCGCCCGTCCCGGTGCCGGCGCGTTCCGCGTACGCGAGCTGGATCTGGTCCGGCGTCAACTGCCGGTCCTGGTCGGTCAGGACGAGTACGGGGTGGAGGGCGCGGCAGGACTCGGCGGTGGTGTTGACGAGGTCCAGGTACCAGATCCCGTATCCCCCGCCGGACGCGTAGGTGTCCGGGCCGCCGTGGATACGGGTGCCGATGGGGAAGTCCTTGGTGTCCGGGTCGCCGCAGGCGGGCGGCTGGTCCGCGAGGACGGTGGCGGTGGTGGTTGCGGAGTGTTCCGTCGCGGAGGTCGGCGGGCCGCCGAGCAGCGCGCCCGGTACGGCGATTCCGGCCGCCAGGCCGAGTGAGGTGAGCGCGCGTCCGTCGCGCAGTCGCGCGGGAGGTCGCAGTCGTGCGGGAGGTTTGGGGGGCATGGAAGGCACCCTTCGCAGCTCGCGAACGAACGACCGGTGCGGAAGAAGCACCGGCGCGTCGTGACCGGTGCGGAGGAACCACCGGCGCGTCGTGACCGGTGCGCGGAGTCACCGGCGTGTCGGCGGAGACGCTGCCACGCATACGTACGAACATCGCACCGACATGCCGGAGACCGCCCGCCCGGCGGCACCCCGTCACTCCACCGCCGTGACTCCGTCCGCCGCGACGCCCTCTGTCGTCACGCCGCCGCCCCGGCCGTCACTCCGCCGTCCGCCCGAAGAGCGGGCCGAGGACGAGCTGGGCGGCGCCCTCGGCGACGGGGCGGTCGCCGCCGCCCGCGACCGCGACCGGGACGGGCGTCCCGACGCCTTCGCGCCGGGCGCGCTCCTCGATCACGGCGCGCACGCCGCGTACGTAGGTGTCCTCGTGCGCCGCGACCGTACGCCCGCCCAGCACCACCCGGTCGATGTCGAGCAGCGCGACGAGGTTGGCGGCCCCGGCGCCCAGCACCCGGGCGGCCTCGGCCACGTCGCCCCGGTCCACCGCCGCCAGGCAGAGCGCCTCGACGCAGCCGCGCCCGCCGCAGCCGCACAGCGGACCGTCCAGTTGGAGGGTCTGGTGCCCGAACTCGCCCGCGCCGGTGCGCGCGCCCCGGTGCAGGGCGCCGCCGAGGACGAGCCCGGCGCCCAGGCCCGTACCGAGGTGGAGGTAGGCGAAGTCGCCCGCGGCCGGGTCGCGCAGGGCGAGGCCGAGGGCGGCGGCGTTGGTGTCCTTGTCCACGGAGACCGGCAGGCCGGTGCGGGCGGCGAGGGCCTCGCGGAGCGGGAACCCGTCCCACTGCGGGAATCCGGTGACCCGGTGCAGCACCCCGTCGCGGTGGTCGAGCGGCCCGGGGAGGGCCACGCCCACGCCGAGCACGGCGGGGCGCCCGGGGGCGTACGCCTCGTCGGCGGGGGCACCCTCCGCCACCGGGGCGCTCACCTCCGCGACCGCGTCCGCCGCGCCCGCGACGACCTCGGCCGCCGGGGCACCGAGGTCGAGGGGTGCGGTGCGGACGGCGACGGGCGTACCGGCGAGGTCGACGAGGACGGCGGTCAGCTCGTCCCGGTCCAGGTGGAGGCCGACGGCGTACCGGGCGTCGGGAACGAGCCGGAGCACGGTGCGCGGCTTGCCGCCGGTGGAGGCGCGGCGGCCGGCCTCGGCGGCGAGGCCCTCGGCGCGCAGCCGGGCGGTGATCTTGCTGACGGCCTGCGGGGTGAGCCCGGTGCGCTCGGCCAGTTCCAGGCGGCTGATGCCGTCGCCGCCGGCGCCGCGCAGCAGGTCGAGCACGAGGGCGGCGTTGTGGTGGCGCAGGGCCGGGAGGTTGACCCCGGCACCGTTGCGCGCGCCGACGCCGGGGGCGCTGCGGGGATCGCTGGTATCGCTGGTGTTCACCACCCCATTGTGGCCACCGCTTGCACTTTGGCAACAGCGTTGCTTAAGTGGTGGGCATGACTTCCACCGATCCCCTCCGCGTCGCTCTCGTCGGCTACGGCCTGGCGGGTTCCGTCTTCCACGCCCCGCTGATCGCGGCGACCGAGGGCCTGGTGCTCGACACGGTCGTCACGTCGAACGAGGAGCGCCGGGCGCAGGCCCGCACCGAGTTCCCCGCCGTCCGCTTCGCCGACTCGCCCGAGGAGCTGTGGGCGCGCGCCGACGAGCTGGACCTCGTCGTGATCGCGACCCCGAACAAGACGCACGTCCCGGTCGCGAAGGCCGCCCTGGCGGCCGGGCTGCCGGTCGTCGTCGACAAGCCGATCGCGGGTACGGCCGCCGAGGCGCGCGAGCTGGCCGCGCTCGCCGAGGAGAGCGGGCTGCTGCTCTCGGTCTTCCAGAACCGCCGCTGGGACAACGACTTCCTGACGATCGCCCGGCTGATGGCCGACGGCGAGCTCGGCTCGGTGCAGCGCTTCGAGTCCCGGTTCGAGCGGTGGCGCCCGCAGCTGAAGGGCGGCTGGCGCGAGTCGGGCGACCCGCAGGAGATCGGCGGGCTCCTCTACGACCTGGGCAGCCACATCGTCGACCAGGCGCTGGTCCTGTTCGGCCCGGCCGTGCAGGTGTACGCCGAGTCGGACGCCCGCCGCCCCGGCGCCGCGACCGACGACGACACCTTCATCGCGATCACCCACGAGAGCGGCGTCCGCTCGCACCTGTACGCCAGCGCCACCACCGCCCAGCTCGGCCCGCGCTTCCGGGTGCTGGGCCAGCAGGCCGGTTACGTGAAGTACGGCCTGGACCCGCAGGAGGCGGCGCTGCGCGAGGGCCGCCGTCCCGGTGCCGGCCAGGAGCCGTGGGGCGAGGAGCCCGAGGGCCTGTGGGGCCGGCTCGGCTCGGGCGAGTCGCCGCTGACCGGCGGCGGTGTCCCGGTCCGTACGCTGCCCGGTGACTACCCGGCGTACTACGCGGCCGTCGCCGCCGCCCTGCGCGGCACCGGCGAGAACCCGGTCACCGCCCTGGAGGCGGCCGCCGCCCTGGACGTACTGGAGGCGGCCCGCCGCTCCGCGCAGGAGGGCGTCTCCGTCACCCTGGTCCCGCAGCCGGGCGCCCACCCCGCGCAGCCCACCGGCACGCCGGCCGCGAAGGAGGCGCGGGCATGAGCAGCCGCCCCGACGCGCCGACCGTCTCCGAACTGCTCGCCCAGGAGCGCCGGCTGACCCTGCCCCGCTTCGGGTACGAGGACGCGTACGCCCTCGGCACCCTGCTGGTCCGGCTGGCCCGCGAGCGCAACGCCCCGGTCGCCATCGACATCCGGCGCGGCCCGCAGCAGCTGTTCCACGTCGCGCTCCCGGGCTCCAGCGCCGACAACGACGCCTGGATCGACCGCAAGCGCAAGGTCGTGGAGCGGTACGGCGAGAGCTCCTACCTGGTGGGCACCCGCTTCCGTGCGAAGGGCACCACCTTCGAGGACTCGTCCCGCCTGCCGCTGGGCACGTACGCCGCGCACGGCGGCTCGTTCCCGATCACCGTCGACGGAGCGGGCGTCATCGGCACCGTCACCGTCTCGGGCCTCCCCCAGGCCGAGGACCACGCCCTGGTGGTCCAGGCACTGGAGGAGTTCCTGGCCACGCTGGAAGGCTGACCCGGACCCGCACCCGTACATACGTCCCGGGGGCCCCGCGCATCGACATCCGCGCGGGGCCCCCGGGGCGTTCGTACGACGTGTTACGCGTCCTTCAGCACCTGGCGCTGGCGTCCCAGGCCCTCGATCTCCAGCTCGACGACGTCGCCCGCCCGCAGGTACGGCTTCGGGTCCGGGTGGCCCATCGCGACGCCCGCCGGGGTGCCCGTGTTGATCACGTCGCCCGGGTAGAGGGTCATGAAGTGGCTGAGGTAGCGCACGACCTCGCCGACCGGGAAGATCTGCTCGGCGGTGGTGCCGTCCTGCTTCAGCTCGCCGTTGACCCAGAGCTTCAGCTCCAGCGCCTGCGGGTCCGGGATCTCGTCGGCGGTCACGAACCAGGGGCCGAGCGGGTTGAAGGTCTCGCAGTTCTTGCCCTTGTCCCAGGTTCCGCCGCGCTCGATCTGGAACTCGCGCTCGGAGACGTCGTGCGCCGTGGCGTATCCGGCGACGTGCTCCAGCGCCTCCTCGGCCGAGTCGAGGTAGCGGGCGGTGCGGCCGATGACGACCGCGAGCTCGACCTCCCAGTCGGTCTTCACGCTGTTGCGCGGGACGAGGACGGTGTCCTCGGGGCCGACGACCGTGTCGGGCGCCTTGAAGAAGAGGATCGGCTCCGCGGGGATCTCCGCGCCGGTCTCCTTCGCGTGGTCGTGGTAGTTCAGCCCGATGCAGATGATCTTGCCGATGCGGGTGAGCGGCGCCCCGGTCCGCAGCCCGGCCGGGTCCAGCTCGGGCAGCGAGGCGGGGTCGGCCGCGGCGGCGCGCACCCGGTCGAGCCCGTGCTCGTCGGCGAGCAGCGCACTGTCGATGTCGGGGACGACCCCCGACAGGTCGCGCAGTGTTCCGTCCTCCGCGAGCAGAGCCGGACGCTCCGCTCCCGCCGTGCCGACTCGAAGCAACTTCACGGGTGCCACTCCCTGGGTAGAGATTCCTGGGCAGAGATGCCCGGGTGGAGATTCCTGGTGGAGATTCCTGGGTGGAGAGGGGTACCGGCCCGACGGGGTGCGGCCGGCCGGTAGCCGGAACCCGCACCCGCGCAGCCCGTCCTCACCTGTCCAGACTGCAAGACATCCGATCACTTGGCAAGGCACGCTCAGCCCCTGGACGCATCCAGGACCCACATAATCCCAGGCAGAGAGCGTTTTAGCGGGTCAGACGATGGAGGCCATCGCCGCACCGGCGGCAGGCGCGTCGCGGTAGAGGTAGGCCCTTTCGATCGCGGTCCAGGTGGTGCTGGTGACGACGTACAGGGCCGCCGCGAGCGGCACCACGGCCACGGTGAAGAGGGTGAAGAACGACATCAGCGGCATCACCTTCGCCATCGCGCCCATGCCCGGTACAGGCTGGCCGTCGGGGCCGGTCGTGGGGGTCACCGGGTTGAGGGCCATCTGACGCTTGGTACGCCGGTAGTTGAAGGTGGCCACGGTCGCGACGATCACGAAGAGGCCGAGGTAGACCAGCCCCTGGCCGCCGAAGAGGCCGCCCTCGGCGAGGGCGTGGTGCCAGCGCTCGCCGAGCGGCGCCCCGAAGAGCTGGTGGCCGAGGAGTTCGTTGGCCTCGCCGCCGATCCGCGTGGAGGAGAAGAGGTGGTACAGCAGGAAGAACGCGGGCATCTGGAAGAGGCTCGGCAGGCAGCCGGAGAGCGGCGAGACCTGCTCCTCCTTGTGCAGTTCCATGAGCGCCTTCTGCATGCGCTCGGGGTTCTTGCCATGCTTCTTGCGCAGCTCGGCGATCTGCGGCTGGAGGCGCGTACGGGCCTTCTGCCCGCGCGCGGCGGCCCGCGACAGGGGGTGCACGGCGAGCCGTACGAGCGCGGTGAACAGGATGATCGCCGCGGCGGCGGACGCCGACTGGAACAGCGGGTGGAGCAGGTCGGCGAACGCGCCGACCAGGCTCGCGAAAGCGGACATGAACGCGGACATGGGGAGCCCTCCGAGGGGTCTCGTCGTGCCGGTGAAGTACGGAGTCGGAACGCGGGGCGTTCGGCGCGGGCACGGTGGCGTGCCGGCGCGCGCGGGTACGGACGCGGCGCGTGGACTTCGTACGGGATCGGCAGGACGGCGCCCGTGGAGGGGCGCGTCGGTGTCGGGTCCGAGGGGGCGAGAGCCTTACGCGGCGGCCGTGCGGAGAACGGCACGCCCGGGTGCGCGGGGGCGGGTACGCCCCTTGGCGTCGGGGTCCCGCTGCGGCAGGAACGCCGTACGGTGCCGGCGGTCCCGCAGCGCGGTGCGGACCCGCGTCCGGGGCACGGGGACGGCGCAGCGCGCGCTGATCACCGAGCAGGCGAGGAGCGCGGAGCCCGCCGCGGCGGTGGCGGCGAGCGCGACGGCGGCGGAGAGGTTGCCGCCCTCGGTGAGGAGGATCTCGGTGACGAAGAGGAGCAGCAGACCCGCGGGCCTGAGCAGGCGCGCGAAGGAACCGCGGAGGCGCCCGGTGTACGGGTTCGTGCGCGCGTACGCCTCGCCCATGGCTCCTCCTGTTCCGCCGCTCGTGCCGTTCACGTCACTCGTGTTTCCGGTCCGCCGCCGGGCTCTTGCCGGTCGTGGACCTCTCCAGCCGTTATACACGATGGCCTGGATCACACCGGGCGGTCCAAGGCCGCCCCTCGGCGGCTCAGACGGCCGTCGCCTCGGCCGCCGGCTCGATCTCGTCGCGGGCGAGCACCTCGTCGTCCGGCCGCTCGTCCCGGTCCCGCGGCCCCGCGTACGTCACCGCCAGCGCGACCGCCAGGTTGGCCGCCAGCGCGACGAGCCCGGCGTTCACGCCCCACACCGGGTCGTTCCCGTTGAAGACGAGCACACAGACCACGGCGACGCCGACCGCGAGCCCGCTGAACGCCCCGGTGAAGGTGAGCCGCCGCCACACCAGCGCCAGCAGCACCATCGGCAGCAGCTGCGCCATCCCCTCGTACGAGATGAGCGAGAGCCGCACGAGGGTGTTGGGCGCGGTGTAGGTGAGGAGCAGCGCGAGCCCGCCGGCCACCACGACCACGATCTGCGCCGCGCCCTTCTGCCGCTGCTGCCAGCGGGGAACGAGCGAGAGCACGCTGCGCCCCCACATCGTGCCGATGACCAGCATGAACACGGCCATGGGCACGATCGAGGAGAGCGCGGCTGCGACCCCGATGACGCCGACCGCCCAGGCCGGCAGCGAGTCGGTGACGAGCTTGAAGAGGGCGAGGTTCGAGTCCGCCCCGACCAGTCCCGGTACGACGAACAGCGCGGCCATGCCGAGCAGCATCGGGACGAAGAGCAGGACGTTGTAGGCGGGCAGCCACATGGCGTTCCGCCGCAGGACGTCCGCGTTCCGGGCACCGAGGTACCCGGCGACGGTGGTCGGGAAGATCACCACGGTGAGCGAGTTCAGGAACGACGTACTGATGAACCACGCCTCGCCGAGCCCGCTGTCCCCGTGCCCCGGGAACGTCAGCCACTCGCTCTTCTCGGAGACGAGCCGGTCCAGGAAGGGTCCGTACCCGTCGAAGTAGTGGGCCGGTACGTAGAACGCGAGGAAACCGAGGGTCCCGATGACCATGGCGTCCTTCAGCACCGACACCCAGGCGCTGCCGCGCAGCCCGCTGACGACGACGAAGCCGGTGGTGACGGCGAAGGCGATGAAGTAGGCCCAGTTCAGGCTGATCGCGCCGTAGGAGATCGTCGAGACGACCACACCCATGCCGGTGATCTGGAGCTGGATGTACGGCAGCAGGAAGACGGTCGCGAGGACGGCGACGAGCGCGCCGAGCCAGGGCCGCCGGAAGCGGTGGGCGACCATGTCGGTGATCCCGACCAGGCCGTGCCGGCGCGCGTACCCCCAGAGAGTGGGGCCGACCAGGTACCCGAGGGCGTACCCGCAGGACATGTACGCGACGACGTACAGCACGGGCGCGCCGTAGTTGTAGCCCCAGCCGGCGGCGCCGAGGTAGCTGAAGCTGGTGTAGCCCTCGCCCGCCATCAGCACCCAGATGAAGACGGCCCCGAGGCTCCGTCCGCCCACGGACCACTCGGCCAGCCCGCCCCCTCCGCCACCGCGCCCACGCAGGGCGAGAAGCCCGAGCGCGACGGTGAGCACCATGAAGCCGGCGAAGACGGAGGTGGCGACGACGGCGTTCACCGGCGGTCCCCCCGCCGGGTCAGCCAGACGGCCACGGGCGTCAGCAGGGTCGCGCCGAGCATCCAGAGGAAGAGGAACGGCAGCCCGAACACGACGGGCTCCACCCGGTTCACCCACGGCAGGGCCCCCAGGTACAACACGTACGGGACCAGCAACCACCACACCTGCGGACGTCTTCTCAGCACTCGGGGACTTTACCGCCGCCCGCCCCCGCCCCCGGGGCCGCGCCTCGCCCCCGGGGGCCGCGCCTCGCCGCGTCCGAGCGGGAGGCGGAGCCGCGGGACGGCGAAAGCCGGGGCCCGGGGGCGTACCGGTGAACGCGCGCACCCCTGTGTCCTGGCGCACCCCGCCCCCTCTCGCCGGTCGCTCCCGCGGGCCCACCTCCGCGCAGTACCGTGTGGGACATGCGCCCCGACACGCCTGCCGAGCACATCACCGAAGCCGAGCGACTGCTGCGCACCGCGGTGCGCTACCCGGAGGACCGCGAACCGCTGCTCCTCCAGGCCGCGGCCCATCTGGAACTCGCCGGCGAGCGCGCCCGCGCCGCGACCCTCTACGACGACCTGCTCACCGCTGACGGCGACCCCGCCGAGGACCCCCACCTGGTGAAGGCCCTCAAGGCCGCCAACCTCTGGGAGTACGGGCACGAGGCCGAGGCCCGCGCGATCATCGACGGCCTGCGCGTCGCGGCCCCCCGCGCGGCGGCCCCGTGGACGATCGCCGCGGAGACCCTGGAGGCGCACGACGAGCTGGAGGCCGCCCACGACCTCTTCTCGGCCGCGCTGGAACTGCTGCTGACGCCGGGCGAGGAAGTCCCGTACGCCACCCAGTCCCTGCTCACCGGCCGCCACCGCGTCCGCCGCCTGCGCGGCTCGGACCACGACGACTGGGACCAGCTGGCCGACACCCTGCACACGGCCGAGGTCCCGCTCGACGAACTGCACGACCCGAAGCGGCTCTGGTCCCTCGGCTCCTCGGACCCGGGCGAGCTGAAGGCGGAGATCACCCGCCTCCGCGCCGAACTGGGCGTCTACCGCACGGCCCTCTCCCGCCCCTTCCCGGTCGCCGTCCTGCACTGGCCCGCGAACGAGCTGGCCGAACTCCTCGCCGCGTACCCGCCCCTGGCAGCCGAGTACCCCGACCACCCCGGCCACCTGACCGCCGTGGAGACCGCCCTCCGCGACCTCCACACGGCCGGCACCGCGAACCTCGGCATCGTCACCGGCACCATCCCCTCCTACGAGGCCTTCGCCGCCTCCGAGGCCACCTCCCCCGCCGACCCCAACCTCCTCCCCCTCTACGCCACCACCCTCGCCGCCCGAGGCCGAGCCCTCCCCTGGCCCCCGGCCCGCTCGGCGGCCTGCTGGTGCGGGTCGGGGGACGTGTACCGGGAGTGCCACGGGGCGGGGTGAGGCAAGGCGTACTCGAGCGCGTGGAGCGCGCCGGAGTGCGCGTCGGCGTGGCCCCCGGCCCTACGGGGTCGCGCCGACTGCCCCACAATGGAGGTGTGTCCGACGCGATTCCCTCCTCCCAGGCAGTCTCCGCACGCATGAGCCGCCAGGGGTCCCGCGACACCGCTCCCGAGATCGCGGTGCGAAAAATGCTGCACGCTGCCGGCTTCCGCTACCGCGTCAACGTAGCCGTGCCCGGGATGCCCCGCCGGACCATGGACATAGGGTTCACACGCCTCCGGGTCGCCGTCTTCATGGACGGCTGCTTCTGGCACGGCTGTCCTGAGCACGGCACCAGCCCGAAATCCAATGCCGAGTGGTGGCGGACCAAGCTCGACACAAACATGGCACGGGACCTGGAGACGAGCGCCCATCTCGAAGCGCTGGGTTGGACGGTTCTCCGTTTCTGGGAACACCAACCCCCCGCAGAGGTCACCGCACGGATCGCCGACGCGGTGAGGAGTCCACGCACCGACGGAATGCGCCCCTGACCGCGACGACGAATCGACACGGTTCCCAGTCGGAACGCGGGCTGCGTGCCGCCCGAGCCCCGAACGATCGAGTCCGTCGATCCTGCGCCTCGGTTCAACTTGAATCAAGGCCTGGAATCGCTCGTGAAGAACCGGTGCAGCCAATAGAGTGACGATCTGCATGCATCCCGCATATGCCTCTGGGCGACGCGGTGGCTCGCAGACACCTCACCGCACAGGACGAACGGGGGCGGCTCTCATGCCCGATGGCATCGACGACATGTACGAAACGTTTAAAGCGCTGCTGGACACCTTCCCGCCTTCCGAGGCGGTCAAGCGACTCGAGCAATTCGGGATCGACACCGACGTCATCGAACAGATTCGTGAACGCCATGAGAGCGAAGCCCTGCGCATCAAGGAGCTTGAGGAGCCACTCGCGGTTGTTCGGGACAATCGCATCACCTGGTACACCGGCCCACAGCCCAAGGACAAGTGCTGGCCGTCGATCGTGGAGCTCCTCCATAAGGACGGTTGGGCCGAGGAGCCGATCCGTAGCCTGGACGACTCCTCCAGCCGGGTCGTGTCGCTCCTGAACCACCCGAAGGAGAAGGCGTTCTCCACCCGGGGGCTCGTGGTCGGGTACGTGCAGTCCGGGAAGACCACCAACTTCACCTCTGTCATGGCGAAGGCAGCCGACCGAGGGTACAAACTGTTCATCGTCCTCGCCGGAGTCCACAATGGGCTGCGACGCCAGACCCAGGCGCGACTGGTCCAACAACTCGTGGAGCCGAATCCCTCCCTCTGGTCACAACTAACCGGGCTGGAAAAGGATTTCACTCCCCACGAGAATCCTGCTTCCTACTTCGGCAAGAACAACAGGACGCACGTCCTCTGCGTGGTCAAGAAGAACGCGACGGTCCTCCGCAAACTCGCCACCTGGCTCGCCGAGGCGTCGGACTACCTGGACGGCTGCCCGGCCCTCATCATCGACGACGAGGCCGACCAGGCCACAGTGGCCACCGCGTCGATCAACCCGTTGATCCTGAGCCTCATGGCCAACCTGCCCCGCTCCGCGTACGTGGGTTACACCGCCTCGCCCTTCGCCAATCTCCTGATCGACCCGAGCGCCGAGAACCTCTATCCGAAGGACTTCATCGTCAACCTGCCCAAGCCGCAGGGGCACTTCGGCACAGAGATCCTCTTCGGGCGCTACGCCCTGGACGGCGAGGACCCCGAGGAACTCGACGACGGACACGACATGATCCGTTCGATTCCCAGGACGGACGTCTCGGCCGTCCGTCCCGACACGCGCGCGGACGTCGAGGATTTCGCGCCCGTGATCACCGACTCCCTGCGTCGATCGGTCGAGTACTTCTGGATGGTCACCGCAGCGCGGCGGGTCCGCGGACGAGGCAACCCTCACAACACGATGCTGATCCACACCAGCGTCAACACGACGGTGCACAACAGCTTCCGAATGCCGCTCGAACGCCTGCGCCGCCGGACCGCCGAAGCCCTGGCCGAGCCTGGACTTCGGGGCGAGCTGCGAAGCCTGTGGAACGAGGAGACCGCACGCGTCCCCGCGGCAGACTTCGGGGAGCGCACGGTGAGCTTCGACCAGCTTGCCGTCGAGCTGCCGGCTGTGCTCCACGATTGCCGCATCATCATGGACAACTCCAGCAGCCAGGACCGCCTCGACTACGAGAACGGGCCCGTCACCGCAATAGCTGTCGGGGGCAACACGCTCTCCCGCGGCCTTACGTTGGAAGGTCTGTCCGTCAGCTACTTCGTCCGCTCGGTGTCCGCCTACGACACGCTCCTCCAGATGGGGCGGTGGTTCGGCTTCCGCAACGGCTACGCCGACCTACCCCGTATCTGGATGACGGACGAACTGGCCGAATGGTTCAGGCATCTCGCCACGGTCGAGACGGAAATGCGGAGAGACATCGACGTCTACATGACCGAAGCTGAGACCCCTCTCACCTTCGCGGTCCGTCTGCGTACGCACCCTGCCCTTCGCGTAACAGCCGCGGCCAAGATGAGCGATGCGGTTACCGCCGCTTCCTCCTACGGAGGAAAGCGGCTCCAGACCCACTTCTTCCACACCGATGCCGAATGGCTGGAAGGGAACATCCGGGCTGCACGGGATCTCACCGCAGTGGCCGTCTCCCAGGCCGAGCGCATCGAGGACCGCCGGGCGTCGGGCCGGTACGTGCTTCGCGGGGTCCCGCACACGGTGGTGACATCGTTCCTGTCGTCCTACCGCTTCCATGAGAGGTCGCCGGAGAACGACGCGGCTCTCATCAGCGACTACGTGCGCAAGCGTGTCGCGGCACAGTCGCTGCGAAAGTGGAACATCGCGATCGTCGGCACCCCTGCGGGCCGGGGGGAGGACTTCGAGTTCGCGCCGGGAGTCTCCGTGGGCAGGGCCAACCGCGCCCGCCTCGACACCGCGAACGCGACACCGCATTTCGCCGATATCAAGACCCTCATGAGCCGCCGTGATGCCGCGGTGGACCTGTCGGGCGACACGGAAGGGCTGACGGAAAAGGAGATCACCGACGAGCGGCGGAGGCAACTGCCCGACACGGGACTTCTTGTGCTCTATCCGATCGACAAGGTCTCCGCCCCGCACCCCTCCAAGAAGCTCCGTGCACCGTTGAACGCGGAGGCCCACGTCATCGGAGTCGGCCTCGTGTTCCCGAAGCCGGGAGACGGTGACAGCGAGGTGAGGGGCTACATCTCTGCCGACCTGTCCAACGTGACAATCGAGGAGGAGGACTTCAGCGCCCTGGAGCGTGAGGACGCATGAGCGCCGGCATCCTGCGGAATGCCGTGGCGGGTTCCTGGAACTCCTTGGAGGCCGCCAGGGCCAGTGACGCACGCCGACTGCGCGTCGTGCCCCTGCCGGTGGAGACGGAACAGGGGTCGCTCGTAGCCGGCGTCGACCACGACGGCCGTCGCCATCTCCTGATCCCCGTACCCGCACACGTCAAGGTGCGCAGCGGCTTGGACGGCCCGGTCCTCCGGCTTGTCGCCCGCCCGTTGGAGGACGAGACCACGTATCAGATGTACGCGGATCTCTCCTGTCCGCACGATGACTTCGTCGATCTGTTCATGGGCCTGTGCATCGACGTGTGCGACGCCGTGGCCGAGGTACCGGCCAACCCGCTCAAGGCGCTACACGCGGTACTCGACCACTGGAAGGCGCTGTTCCGAGAACAGAAGGTCGGACTGGGCGCGGAGCAGATCGTGGGACTCTACGGTGAACTGCTCGTACTGGAACGTCTCCTCCGGCGCGACGCCGGCGCACACCGTCTCTGGTCCGGACCCCGCGGTCATCGTCACGACTTCGACGCCGGAACCCATGCGATAGAGGTCAAATCCAGCTCTTCGGCGAAGGAGCGCAGGCCTCGCATCCATGGGCTGGAACAGTTGGAGGTTCCCGAGAATGGAGCCCTCTGGCTCACGTGGTTCCGTCTCCGTAGTAGCGATGCCCAGGGCTCCGGTCCGTCACTGGTGGAGCTCGTCGATCGCGTGCTGAATCTGTGCGACGACGTTTCCGCAGTCCACGAACTCCTCGCCAGAGCCGGTTTCCATCGGAGCGACAAGCGCTATGACAACGCCCGATTCGTGGTGGACGAGGAGCGGTGGTACCGCGTCGGTCCCGGATTCCCGGGCCTCACACGGGCAGCACTCGTATCCGCCGATGTGCCGATATCGGTCCTGGACGTCGAGTACACGATCGACCTGTCCGGTGACCTGCCGCATCCTCTTCGAGCGGACGAGCTGCCCGGGGTGATCCACCGCATGATCCAGGAGTCCGTGTGACAGCGCCACGTTGGTACTCGCAGCCCTACCCCCCGGAGGGGGCGAGCGCCGCCGAGGGGATCCGCAACCAGTTGGGACGACCGGCACTGGACTCCCTGACCATCCTGGTCCGCGAGTCGGCGCAGAACAGTTGGGATGCGCGACTCGACTCCGCCCAGCCGGTCGACTATCGCCTCGACCTCTGGACCGTGGGGCCCGCCCATGCCGTCGCCTGGCGCGACCTGCTGCTGACGGGTGCCCCCACCGATCGCAGCCACTTCCCTCTCCGGGAGGTCCTCAGGCAGCCGACGATCCGTGTACTCGCTGTCTCGGACCGCGGCACCCGCGGGCTGGGAGGACCCACGAGAGCGGACACGTTCGCGACCGAGCGGGACTTCGTGTCCTTCATACGCAACATCGGCGAGCCCCGGGACAAGGCCCTGGGCGGTGGGACCTACGGGTTCGGCAAGGGCATCTTCTACATGCTTTCCGGCCCCGGGACCATCGTCGTCCATTCACGCTGCCGGACTCCGTCCGGCGGTTACGAGACGCGTCTCATCGGCTGCACCCTCTGGGAGAGCTACGGCATCGAGACGGAGACCGGCAGTCGTCACTACACAGGTCGCCACTGGTGGGGTGACACGTCCGGAGACGTTGTCGAACCGTTGACGAACCAGGAGGCGGACACCGTCGCCCACCGTCTCGGTCTGCACCCCTTCGGGCCGGAGCAGACCGGAACCACGATCGTCGTTGTGGATCCCCGACTGGACGGGCTCACACCGGTCGAGGCGACCGAATACCTGGCCGAGACGGTCGCCTGGCACCTCTGGCCGAAGATGATCTCCACCGATGCACGTCCGGCGGGCATGCGCTTCTCCCTGACGTGCGACGGAGTGGAATACCCGGTCCCCGATCCCCGATCGACTCGTCCCCTCAACATGTTCGTATCCGCGTACGAGAAATTGGAAGGGGAGAAGGGGCTTCGGCTCTCCTGCCGGAGTCCCAAACGCTTCCTGGGCATGCTGGGGCTCGAGAAACGCGTCATGCCTCGGCTGGAACCGAGTCGCGCCTCGCGCATGGTGGACATCGAGGACGTCGTCCACCACGTATGTCTGATGCGCCCCGCCGAGTTGGTCGTCACGTACCGGCCGGGCCCGAAGCCCCCCAGTGTGAATCAGGGGTACGCCGGTGTCTTCAGGGCCGACGAGTCGATGGACGAGATCTACGCAAGAGCCGAACCACCCACCCACGACGCGTGGAATCCTCAGACTCTGGAGAAACCGGGCAGCACGTTCGTCCAGACCACCTTCCGCCGCATCCACGAGGCTCTGGAGGATCTGCTCTCCCTGGACGGCTCGGCCCGCGCGGGTTCCAGCAGCGTTGCACTAGGTGCCGCCAGTTCCCTCTTCTCGGGCCTGGTGGGCGGCACCTGGGGCATCGGGGGAGCGACCGCCTACACCGAACCGGGCAGTACCAGCGGGGGACGCCGCCGGAAGCCGACCCCCCGGGGCGCCGACCGCCGGGGGCCGAGCGGTTCGGGACCTGGTTCTTCCGCGACCGCTCAAGGGGAGGACCCCATGGGTGGAGGTTCCGCTTCGCCGGCCGGTGCCGCGAGGAGTCGCCCTCGTGTCCAGTACGTCGGCGAGCCCTACTACGAGGAAGGTGCTACGGCGACTCTCCTTGTCCAGGAATTCCGACTGCCCGCGAACGGGAAGCAGCGGGTTCGCGCCGACCTCGCCGTGACGTTGCCCGGCACAGGCGGTCGGGAGACGGACCCGCCCGAGGGAGCCGTGATGCCGGAGCTGGTGGGCTGGGAAGACGGTGACGGCGTGATGCACACCTCAACGAGCTTGGAGATCGAGGGCGGCGACTCCGTCTGGCGTGCCCTGGTTCAGCCGGCCCCGGACACGATGACCGAGATCGACATCAAGGTGGAGGCGGTGAGGGCGGGTGAGTAGGCGTGTCCTTCCCTACCGCACTCCCCCGGCGGACGTCGTCGCCGCCTCCGGTTGGTTTCTGGTGACGGCCGATGGAGACATTCCTCTTCCCGCGGCACTCCCGGACTGGGACTACCGCATGAACCTGCGTGTACGCAGGGACATCCACGTCGACGTCGACCGGGCCCGTGCCGCCACCGGTCTGCCGATCGACGCCGCCCTGGCCGTTTCTGCGGTCTGGACGGCCACAGGATCCGGGCTGAGCGGACCCGCTCAGCATGTGCGACTGCCGGATACGGGAACTGTCCCGGTCACCCTGGACGTGCGCCTGGAGGGCACCGATCTCGGCGGGCTGCTTCTCCTCGACACCGTTTTCGTCCTGGCCGAGCGACGGGTAGGAAATGCTCGCCCGGCCTCGCCGCGACGTGCCGGTTCCGTCCTCTGGAGCGATCGGGCGGCGGTGCGCCTGCAAGGAGACGCACCGCAGTTCCCCATGGCCGTGATCGACTTCGCCCTCACCTCCTTTCCCGAGAACGCGGCGTGGCATCTACAGATCAGCGGAGGCATGGAGAGCGCCACCATGGGAGCTCTTCTCCTCCTGGTCAACGAACAGAACACGGTCACCGCCACCGCATTCGAAAACGCCGCGAGACCCCGCCCCGTCGACCGCGTCGTGCTGTCGGCCGTCTACGCCGACGCCGCCCGCACTCTGGTGGAGCATGCCCTGCGTCACGAGGACTTCGACGAGAAGTCCGACTATCCGGACGACTCCTTGGGCGCCACGCTCCTGAACCTGTTCGATCAGCTCTTCCCCGACCAGCCGATCGCCGACCTACGTCTGAGGAAACTTCAGTCGCCGGCGTTGTTCGCCTCGGACCTGCAGGCGGCAGTCAAGATCTTCGAGGTGTCGTGACCAGCTTCCTCTACCCGCGTCTGCTGCCCGCCCAGGCAAAGCCCCTCTTCGCCGAATACGGCACCTTGGCCGTATCGGAGCTCGCCGAACGTGTGTCCTTCGGTCATGATTCCGCCGTCTACGTCGCCACCGGTGGCGACAGAATCTCGGAGAAAGGGCTCCGAGAACTACGTGACGAAGTCCTCGCGCTCGCTGTCCGAGCGGGTTATCCGGATGCGACGAGTCGCGCTGACAATGCCGGGTTCGACCTGTCCCTCGCGGAACTGCTCCACGCCGGGTCCGGCATGGTGCCCGCCGAGGCCGCGTCGCGGGACGCCTGGGCCTTCCTCGCTCTGATCGTCCTGCCCGACGTGGCCTTCTGGCGGTATCCGAACCCTCCTCGGGACCGTATTCTCGGCACGGACCTCACTCGGCATGTCTTTGGAAGACTGTGGTGGAGGGCACAACTGGTGCGCTCTCCCAAGGAGGAAAAACCCTACGAGGCGCTCAAGGTTCTGGGTGAGGCGGCGTTCGATCAAATCTACGCACGTCGTGCTGCCCTGGGCGGAAGCCCTTATCTCGTGCGGGCGATTCTGAGAGTCTGGAACGATCTCGACCTGCACGGCCTGAACGAGAGGGAAACGCTCCGGGACTTCCTCAAGAGACTGCTACGACTGGCCCCGTTCGTCTCGTTCGACGCCCTCGAGGAAGCGGCCCTCGACGATGAGCTGAGAGCAGTGGCCGAGGAATCCACCGCAGCACGGCGACCGAAGTCCACCGGCACGACGACGCGAAGCGCGGCGTCTCGTGACGTGAACGCCGCTTCGGTGATCGAATCCTCCACTTCGGGCTCGGTGTCCGTCCAGACAGGAGCCCGTAGCTCCGCCGTAGCGGCCGCTCGCCTCCGCTCGGTCGAGATCTGCGCAGGTTCCGGCGCGCAGGCCCTGGGACTGCACCGCGCCGGGTTCACTCCACTCCTCCTGATCGACAGCAAGCCCGACGCCTGCGCGACCATCACCGCCAACCGCCCCGAGTGGGAGGTCGCCTGCATGGATTTGGCGCAGTTCCGTGTCTACGAGAAGCAGGAGGTAATCGGTGTCGACCTTCTGAGCGGCGGCCTGCCCCGGGTCAAGTCGACAGCGACGAATGGACGCGAGGAGGACACCGACGAACGCCGGGTGCTGCGTGCGGCCGTGGATCTGGCCCGAGTCGTCAGACCCAAGGCGGTGTTGCTGGAGAACGTACCCGATCTGGTCGAGAGTCCCGCGTTTGAGGCCGACCGCGCCTGGATGTCAGAGGCTTTGTCCCTGGCCGGGTACACCTGCCGGTGGAACGTCCTCAACGCCGCGGACTTCGGAGTGCCACAGAATCGCCGCAGCGGGTTCCTGGTGGCTCTGCAGGAGCCGTACGCCGGGCGGTTCATGTGGCCGCCGCCGGCGGAAACGGCGCCCCCGACCGTGGGCGAGACCCTCGGGCCCAGCATGTCTGCCCACGGATGGCCCGGCGCGGAACGATGGATCAAGGGTGCCGACCGGACAGCGCCAGCCCTCGTGGGGGGGTCGGAACGTCGCGGCGGAGCGGACCTGGGACCCACCGGCAGCAAGCGCGCGTGGGAGACCCTGGGCATCAACGGCAACAGCCTCGGCGACGAGCCGCCCGGGCCGGATTTCGCAGTCGACGGGCTGCCCAGACTCACTGTGGGACAGGCTGCACTGATTCAGTCGATTCCTTCGGAGTGGGTCTTCGTCGGAGGCAAGACCTCGCGATACCGCCAGATCGGACATGCGATGCCACCCCCTCTCGCAGAGGCGATCGGCCATGCCGTGGCAGCGGCGCTGCAAAGTTAGGATCGCTCCATGCGTACGCCCCACCCCCGCGGCCACGAGCCCATCACCGTGCTGGACCTCTTCTCCGGATGCGGGGGCTTCACCCAGGGTTTCCACGAGTTCCGCCCCGACGGACCGGAGGCCTCGTCTCCCGCGTTTCGGAGTGTTGCGGCTGTGGAACACGACACGGCCGCAGCCGCCACGTACGCGATGAACTTCGGCGAAGAGCGCAGGAACAGCCAGGTGCAACCTGCCCGTGTCCACCTCGGCGACATCGAGCAGTGGTCTCCGTCGACAGAGGAGCTGGATGCGGAGGTAGTCATCGGCGGGCCCCCGTGTCAGGGATTCTCGGCGTTGAACCGGAACAAGACGGGAACCGAACGCAACAAGCTCTGGGAGGAGTACGTACGCGTCGTCACGGAGGTCAGGCCGAAGATCTTCGTCATCGAAAATGTCGATCGCTTCCTGAAATCGGACGAGTTTCAGAACCTTCTGAGTGAAGTATCCGAAGGCGGACGCCTTTCGGACTACGCGCTCGTCGATCCTCCCGGTTTGAAACCGACCGACGCGGGCGAGGCCCGGACCAAGAAGTACCTTCTCAACGCGTGTGACTACGGCGCGGTCCAGGCCCGTCGTCGTGCCATCGTCATCGGGGTCCGGAAGGACATGCACAGCGCCCGCACCATGCTCTATCCCGAGCCGACACACATGCGCCGACCCAAAGCACTCAGAAACCCCCATGCGAGTGTCATGGAAGTCGGAATCGACACACCCCTCCCGTACTGGATCGCTGTGGACGACGTCTTCCGCGAGACCCGGTCACGGAGGATCACAGGAACCGAGCTCCCGGACTCCAAGAAGCACGTACACGACATCAACGCCATGGTCCCCGGCGTGTTCACGACGGAAGATCTCCATTTCGGTCGAAATCCCGAATTGATCTCCCGCGCACGCTACAAGGCAATCCCTACGGGCGGAAACCGCAAGGATCTCCGCGACAAGTGGTTCACCCTCACCGACGCCGGAGAAATCAGGATCCTCGAGGAATCTGATCTCTCGACCGTCAGGACGAAGTTCGAATATCTCTCGACCGCCAGCTGGGACAGCCACAACACGGGTACCGGGGACGTCATGGGGCGCCTGCGTCAGGGGGAGCCTTCCGTCACCATCAGAACGGAGTTCTTCAAGCCCGAGAAGGGACGCTATCTCCACCCGACCGAACCCCGCCCCATCACTCATTACGAGGCCGCGCGAATCCAGGGTTTCCCTCGCGATTTCCGCTGGTGCGGCTCGAAGACCGAGATCGCCCGGCAGATCGGGAACGCCGTTCCCATTCCACTCGGGAAGGCTATAGCCTCTGCTATTCACGCCTACCTTCGCGGCACCGCGGACTGAGGCGATAACGCGACGCAGGGCGTGACCTTCCTCGGACGAGCGAGGGTCCGGACGTACGGCACCCGCGTACGGGTAAATCGGTCGCCAGGGCTCGGCGCCCCGTGCTGCACTGCCGCCATGACCCTGATGGTGAGCGTGTTCGTGCTGGACGGCGCCGGTGAGTCGCGTGTGCTGGACACCCCCGAGGGCTGTTCGGACCTGGCCGGGCCGGAGGTGTGGCGTACGAGGGTCTGGGCGTCGGAGGCCGTACGGGCGCTCGGGGCGCGGTTCTTCCCCGAGCTCGCGGAGGGGTGGCTCGTGGCGCAGCCCGACGAGGTGGCCGAGCTGCTGGACGAGTGCGCGCTGGTGCGGGGGAACCTCGTCTCCGTCGCACGCCGGAGGGAGGGGGAGGAGACGGCGGGGGACGTGCCGCTCGCCGACGCGGTACGGGGCATCCGGGACCGGCTGACGAACATCGAGGACGCCTGCCGGCGGGCCCTGGCGATCGGCGGCGGCGTCCTCGTCTGGTGAGGGCAGGTGAGGGCGGGCACGGGCAGGTGAGGGCCGGTGAAAGCCGGTCAAAGCGCGGGGGCCGTAGCCGGAATCCGGCGGCCCGAGCAGCCCGCCCCCGCCCAGCGCCCCGCCCGAGCCCGCCCCACCCCGCCCAGCGCCCCGCCCGAGCCCGCCCCGCGCCCACCACCGACCGCGTGCCGCCCCGCGCCCCCCACCCGGCGCCCGGCCCGGCGCGCGCGACCCCCGCGTGGCCCGCGCGCCTCCCGCGCCCTCCACCGCACGCCCTGCCCGCCGCGCTCACCTGTGGTTACGTTGATGGACGCACCGCGGACCACCGGGGCTCCGCGCGGAGATCCCGGTCCGGATCGCGGTGTGCGCTCCAGCGAGGCGGGCCGGTTCCTGGCCGGTCCGTGGGAGCCCTGCGTACCCCGAACCGGAGGTTCCGGCATGACCGTCTCCCGTACCGCCTCCTCGCCCGTCCCCATCTCCCCGAGGCCCGTGAGGCGACGCGTCGTCGCTCTCGCGGGGGCCGCCGCGCTGACGCTGGGGGCGCTCGCGGTCGCGCCCGGGGCTGCCGCCGCCCCGGAGGCGGCCGCCGAGCCCACCGTGGCCGCCGTGCCGGGCGGGTGCGCGTACACCGCGACCTCGAACCGGCCGGTGCTCCGGGCCGGCAGCAGCGGGGCCGCGGTGAAGCAGGCGCAGTGCCTGAGCAACGTGTGGGGAGGGCTGGTGCCGAAGCTGGACGTCGACGGGAAGTTCGGGGCCGCCACCCAGGCGAAGGTCAAGTGGATCCAGGGGTGCCACGGGCTGCCGAAGGACGGCGTGATCGGTGGCCGGACCTGGGAGGCGCTGTATGACCCGGTGCCGGACTGCTACGACCCGTATCCGGGCTGATCCCGGTCCGCACCCGCCCCCGTGAGCAGGTCCTGGAGCGCCGGCGCGTAGAGGTCCGCGAGGCGCTCCGGGGTGGTGCGGGAGCCTTCCCCCTCGGGGTGCAGGCTCAGGGCGGCGCCGAGGCCGATGAGCTGGCCCGCGGCGAGTTCGGCGCGGAGCGCTCCGTCGGGTCCGGGGAGCCGGGCGGCCAGCCGCTGGGTGACCTGCTCGTGGAAGCGGTGGCGCAGCAGGACGCGTTCGTCGCGGTTGCCGAGCGAGAAGACCACCCGCAGGAAGGGGTCGGAGCCGTAGGCGCGGCGGCGGCGGACGAGGGTGAGGACCATGTGCCGGCCCAGCCGGTCCAGCGGGGCGTCGAAGATCGCGTCGGCCTCGGGGCCGAAGTCGGCGACGGCGCCGAAGAGCTCGTCCTTGCGGCCGAAGTGCTTGACCACCAGGGACGGGCTCACTCCGGCGTCGGAGGCGATGCCGCGGATGGTGACCTCGGCGTACGGGTTCCGCATGAACGCCCGCCGGGCCGCCAGCAGGATCGCCGCCTTGCCGCTGCCGGCGTCCGGTACCCCCGCGGATGCACCCGGCGTCCCGGACACGTCGTGCCCCCCGGGTGAACGGCGTGAACCGGGTGAACCCGGCTGTACGGCGTGCGCTGCGGCCCGGCCGGTCATGCGCCCTCCTGAATGGCTCTGGCCGGCGCACCTGCCTTCCGGTCCGCCCGCTCCTTCGTCCCTGCGACCGTACCCGCCTTCGCGCGGCCCGCTCCCGGCAGCAGCAGGGTGACCAGCAGCGCGAGCAGGGCCGCGGCCCCGGCGATCACGAAGACCAGCTGGTACGCGTGGAGCGTCGGCGCGGTGAGGCCGCCGACCCGGAAGGTCACGTTGCTCAGTACGGCGGCGACGGCGGCGCTGCAGAAGGCCTGGCCGACCGAGCGCATCAGGGTGTTCAGGCCGTTCGCGGCGCCCGTCTCGCTGACGGGTACGGCCCGCATCACGAGGGCGGGGAGCGCGGAGTAGGCGATGGCGGTGCCCGACGCGACCACGGTCGCACCGGCCACGATCGTCCAGAGGCTGTGGCTGGTGAAGTAGCGGACCCCGTACCCGACGGCGATGATCACCGAGGCCACCGCGAGGCTGACCTTCGGCCCGTACACGGCGGAGATGCGCGCGGACACGGGCGACAGCAGCACCATCGCGACCCCGCCGGGCAGCAGGCAGAGCCCGCTGACGACGATCGACGCGCCGAGCCCGTACCCGGTGGCCTTCGGCTCCTGGACCATCTGCCCGGTGACCAGGGAGTTGGCGTAGAAGGCGAAGCCGATGAGGAGCGCCGCGAGGTTGGCGTGGAGGACGGCGGGTCGGGCGGAGACCCGGAGGTCGACTATCGGGCTCGGCGCGCGGAGTTCGTACGCGCCCCAGAGCAGCCCGATCAGTACGGCGGCCGCCAGGAGGCCGAGGGTGAGCGGGGAGGTCCAGCCCCATTCGCCGCCCTGGGTGACGGGGAGCAGCAGGCAGACGAGTACGGCGGCGAGCCCGAGCCCGCCGACGGCGTCGAAGCGGCCGCGGTTGCGCACCGGTGACTCCGGTACGAAGAGCAGCACCAGTACGAGGTCGAGCAGGGCGATCGCGCCGGAGACCCAGAACATGGTGTGCCAGTCGAAGTGCTCGACGACGAACGCGGCGACCGGTACGCCCACCGCGGCGCCGATGCCGAGGGTGGAGCTCATCAGGGCGACGGCGGGCAGGACGCGTTCCGGGGGGAGTTCGTCGCGCAGGATGCTGATGCCCAGCGGTACGACGGCGAGCGCCGCGCCCTGGAGCGCGCGGCCGGTGATGAGGACGCCGATGTGCGAGCTGATCGCACAGAGCACCGAGCCGGCGAGGAGCGAGCAGAGCGAGGCGAGCAGGACGCGCCGCTTGCCGTACATGTCGCCGACGCGGCCCAGGACCGGGGTGAAGACCGCGCCGGTCAGCAGGGTGATGGTGACGAGCCAGCTCGCGGCGGCCGGGGTGGCGCCGGTGAGTTCCGGGATGTGCGGCAGCAGCGGGACGACGAGCGTCTGCATGACCGCGACGACCACGCCGCAGAAGGCGAGGATGCCCATGGCCAGGCTCGCGGACGACGGGGTCGTGGCGTCCGGGCCTGCCGGGTGGGCGGTGGGCCGGGCGGGCGTCGGTGGCGGGGTGGGTATGTCCGCGGGCATGCGTTCTCCGGGAGGCGGTGAGGGCGCCGGACGGCGGGTGAGGGCGCCGGAAGGCGGTGAGGGCGGCACGCCCGGTGGGTGCACAGGCGTCCACCTCCAGGGTAAACGCCTGTGCACCCCTCTGTCTCCGGGGTCCGTGGATCGGGCACGTATCGGCGCGTTAGCCTCGGAATCCCCGGACGCCGACACCGGACGTGTCGCGACGGGGCTCGGACGACAACACGAAAGCGAAGGTGCCTGCCATGGCGAAGATCCCGGCAGCGGCAGTGGCGGCGAGCGGACTCGTCGGCGGTTACGGGGTGGCCCGGTGGACCCGGAAGCGCCCCCTGGGCGGCGCCGCGCTCGCCGTGGCCGGGGCGGTCGCCGCGTACGAGTGGAACCGGACGGCCGGCCCCCGCGCCGCCACCGGCCTGACCACGGCGTACGTCGCCGCCTTCGCCGGATCGCACGTGCTCGCCAAGAAGCTCGGCGCCTGGCCCGCCGTCTTCACCGTCGCCGGCGGGGTCGCCGCCGCGTCCTGGGTCGTCACCCGCCGCACGGCCTGAGGGACGCCCGGTGCCGGGCGGGAACGCGAACCCTGCCCGGCGGCGGACGGGAGCGCCGGGCAGGAACGCTGAACCCGCCCGGTGCCGGACGGGAACGCTGAACCCGCCCGGCGCCCGCATCACGAGCCGCGCCCCGCGCCTATCCCCCCAGCGCCCGCGACACCGTGTAGATCGCGAGTCCGGCCAGCGCGCCGACCACCGTGCCGTTGATCCGGATGAACTGGAGGTCGCGGCCGATGTGGGCCTCGATCTTCTTCGAGGTCTGGTCGGCGTCCCAGCCCGCGACGGTGTCGCTGATCAGCGAGGTGATCTCGGTGCGGTACGTGGTGACGACATAGGCCGCCGCGTCCTCCAGCCAGCCCTCCAGCTTGTCCTGGAGCCGCTCGTCCGTGGCGAGGCGGGCGCCCAGCGACATCAGCGAGGCCCGCGCGCGCAGCCGTAGTTCGCTCCGCTCGTCCTCGGCCGCCGCGATGATCATCGTGCGTACGGAGGACCAGGCGGAGGCGATCACGTCCTGCACCTCGCGGCGCCCCAGGATCTCCGACTTCAGCCGCTCCACGCGTTCCCGGGTGTCCCGGTCGGTCTGGAGGTCGGCGGCGAAGTCCGCCAGGAACGTGTCGATGGAGTCGCGCGCGGGGTGGCCCGGCATGTCCCGCATCTCCGTGACGAACCGCAGCAGCTCCTTGTAGACCCGCTCCCCCACGCGCTTGTCGACGAACCTCGGGGTCCAGCCCGGCGCCCCGCCCTGCACCGCGTCCATCACCGCGTCGCCGTGCAGGACCAGCCAGTCGTGCGCGCGGACGCAGACCAGGTCCACGACCCTGCGGTGACCGCCGTCGGCCACCACCTTCTCCAGCATCTTCCCGAGCCCGGGCCCGATCTCCACCGCGTCGGCCCGCCGGGTGATCGCCTCACCGACGATGGCCTGCACATCGGCGTCCCGCAGCACGGTCAGCGCCCCGCGCAACGCGGTCGCCAGCTCGGCGGTGACCCGGTCGGCGTGCTGGGGCTCCGCGAGCCAGGCGCCGACCCGCCCGCCGATGCCCAGCGCGTGGATCCGGCCGCGCACCACGTCGGCGGAGAGGAAGTTCTCGCCCACGAACGACCCGAGCGAGGCCCCCAGCTGGTCCTTCTTCGTGGGGATGATCGCGGTGTGCGGGATGGGCAGGCCGAGCGGCCGGCGGAAGAGGGCGGTCACGGCGAACCAGTCGGCGAGCGCACCCACCATGCCCGCCTCGGCCGCGGCGGCGACGTAACCCGGCCAGCCGCCCACTCCCGCGTTCTTCGCCCAGGTGGCGAGCGTGTACACGAGCGCGACCAGCAGGAGCAGCCCGGTGGCGGTGGTCTTCATCCGGCGCACCCCGCGCCGTTTCTCCTCGTCGGCGGCGGTGTACGCGAACGAGGCCAGGGGGGCGGCGGCCCGCCCGGTCCCGCGCGGAGCCCGTGCCGTACGGTCGGAACCCGGCGGAGTGTCCGGACTCACCGCAGCGTCCGGACCCACGGAAGCACCGGGAGCACCGGCACCCACCGGAACATCCGCACCCGCCGCACCGTCCGGATCCGGATCTCTGTCGTGTTCCGGCCCCGTGCTCGCGCCCGGTTCATTACGATCCACCGCGTCCCGCCTCGCTTTCCTGCCGTGCCCCGGTCCGCCGAACGCGCGGTCCCGTACGACCGCGTCATCCGCTCGCGTACACGTCTTCCCCCGCCGTACGCATTGTCCCCACTGTCCTACTCCCGGGCGGCCCGCCCAGTTCCCGGCGGCCGTCGCGCACCGTTGTCCCGGGAAGTCCGGGCCGAGCAGGAGGAGCCGTACCGCACATGTCCAGGGTCGTCCGCAGTGACCAGGCCGGGCCGGGCCCCGGCCCCCGCGAGCCCGGCGGGAGCCCCGGGCCGGATGCCCGGCGGCGCAGGCGCTCCCTGCTCCTGGTCCTGGTGACCGTCACCGCCGTACTCGCCGCGGCCCTCGCCGTCGGTACGGCACGGCTCACCGATCCCCGCGACACCGGGCTGCGGGCGTCCGGCCGGCACCCGGCCGGCCACGAGTCCTCCGCGGCGAGCGGCCGGTGGGTCGCCACCTGGACGGGGGCGCCGGTGCGCGCCGACCCGGTGGCGGCGCGCGACCTGGCGGGCACGACCGTACGCAACTCCGTGCACAGCAGTACCGGCGGCGACGCGGCGCGCATCACCCTCTCGAACCTCTTCGGCACCGGCCCCCTGGTGGTCGACCGGGCGCGGGTGAACTCCCGCCCGGTGACGTTCGGGCGCGCGGGGAAGGTCACCGTCCCGGCGGGCGGGCAGGTCGTGAGCGACCCCGTGCGGACGAGGATCGCGGCCGACTCGAACCTGGTGGTGTCCTTCCGTACGCTCACGACCGGCGGGCACATCACCCAGCACCCGGGCGCGTTCCAGACCTCGTACCTGGTCCGCGCGCGCACCACCTCGCCCGTCGACGACTGGCGTTATCTGACGGCCGTCGACGTGTTCAGTACGACCGCCCAGGGCACGATCGTGGCGTTCGGCGACTCGCTCACGGCGGGCAGCGGCTCCACGCCCGGCGCCAACCGGCGCTGGCCCGACCTCCTGTCCGACCGCCTGAAGGGCCGCTGGGGCGTGGCGAACCAGGGCATCTCGGGGAACCGCCTGCTCTCCGACGGCCGGGGCGGCATCGCGGGCACCACCCGCTTCGCGCGCGACGCGCTGGGCGTCACCGGCGTGCGCACGGTGATCGTCGCGCTCGGCATCAACGACGCCCAGACCGCCGCCTACGGCCTCGACCCGCAACGCGTCGTGGATGCGCTGCGCCGGCTCACCGCCCAGGGCCACGCGCGGGGGCTGCGGGTGATCGGGGTGACGCTGACGCCCTTCGAGGGCATCGGGAACTACACGCCCGCCCGCGAGGCCATCCGCCAGGAGGTCAACGAACAGATCCGGGCCGGAGGCGTGTTCGACGGGTACGTGGACTTCGACGCGGTGGTCCGCGACCCCGCCGTACCGCAGCGCATCCGGGCCGACTACGACAGCGGCGACCACCTGCACTTCAACGACACGGGGTACCAGGCTCTCGCCGACAGCATCGACCTCGGCCTGCTGACCGGCGGCCCGAAGGGATAACCGCTTCCTGCCGGATCAGCTCCGGCACCGGCAGCGGCCCGGCACCCGCCTCAGAGCAGCTTCTTGCCGCCACCGGCTCCGTGCGCCTCACCCGGCCCGTCCACCGCCCGGGGGACTTCCGCCCGGCCCACCGCGTCCGTCGCCGCCTTCGCCCTCGCCTCCGCTTCGGCTTCCCTGCGGCGGCGGCGCTCCGCCTTGCTCCACTTGTGTTCCACGCCGACGCCGCCCATCAGCGCGAAGCCGGTGACGGTCACCCTCGGCGCGTCCGGGGCGGGTTCACCCTCGTCCCTGGACCGCTCGTCGAACCCGCCCATGAAACCAGTCCCGTTGACCCGCAGATGGACGTCCGGCGGCACGGTGACCACCGTCCCGCCCATGATCGCGACGCAGCGGATCGTCACCTCGCGCTCCGCGAAGCGGGCCTCGCGCAGATCGACGACCCCGCCGCCCCACATCACGAACGAGGTGAACGTCCGGCCCACGGTCCAGCGGCCCTTGCGGCTGAAGCCGCCCCAGAACGCGAACCCGCCCTTCGACGTCGGCTCCCCGCCGATCCGCTCCGAACGCCCCGGCACCGCGGCCCCGCCCACGTCCGGCAACGGGCTTCCCGCGACCGGCAGATCACGGACGAGCGGAGTCAACTCGCCCCGCGTGCGGGCCTTGTAGGCCGCTTCCAGCCGCTGCTCGAACTCCCCCATGTCCAGGCGGCCTTCGGCCATGGCGTCCCGCAGGATCTCCGCGATCCGTTCCCGCTCGGCGTCGGAGGCGCGCATGTCGGGGAGTTCACTCGTCATGGCGCACACCCTACGCACGGCACGCACCACCGGACCAGAGCCCCCTCGCCGCGCGGCGGGGACGGACCCCGCGCTACGCGGCGGGGTGCGGGCGCGCCGCGTACATCCGGGCGATCACGTCCTCGATGTCGGGCTCCCGCACCGAGAGGTCCTTCAGCGGATACTCCGCCGCGATCCGCGCCACCAGCGGCGCCACGGAAGCGTCGGCCGGGAGCGCCAGCCACTGGCGCGGCCCCTCCGTCCTGAGCACCCGCGCCCGCAGCGGCCCCGCCGACTCCACCGCGATCGGCGGGAGTTCGCGCTCCAGGTCCACCATCAGGACGCGTTCGCCCCCGCCCGCACCGTGCAGCCCGGCGAGCGCACCGTCGTACATCAGCCGGCCGTGGTCGATCACCATCACCCGGCGGCACAACTGCTCGATGTCGGTGAGGTCGTGGGTGGTGAGCAGCACGGTGGTGGACCGCTCCTCGTTGAGGTCCTTGAGGAACTGCCGCACCTTGGTCTTGGAGATGATGTCGAGCCCGATCGTCGGCTCGTCCAGGTACAGCACCTCCGGATCGTGCAGCAGGGCCGCCGCGATGTCGCCGCGCATCCGTTGCCCGAGGGAGAGTTGCCGCACCGGCTTGTCCAACAGATCGGCCAGGTCGAGGAGTTCGACGCACCGGTCGAGGTTCTCGCGGTAACGCGCGTCCGGGATGCGGTACATGCGGTGCATCAGCCGGTACGAGTCCTTCAGCGGCAGGTCCCACCAGAGCGTGGTGCGCTGCCCGAACACCACCCCGATGCGGTGCGCCAGCCGGGTGCGGTCCCGCGACGGGTCGACGCCCGCGACCCGCAGCCGGCCGCCGCTCGGGGTCAGGATGCCCGTCAGCATCTTGATCGTCGTCGACTTGCCCGCACCGTTCGGGCCGATGTACCCGACCATCTCGCCGCGCGCCACCCGGAAGCTGATCCCGTCCACCGCGCGGACCTCACGGCGCTCGCGCCGCAGGAAGCCCGCCCTGCGGCGCACCTCGAAGACCTTCTCCACCCCGTCCAGCTCGATGAACGAACCGTCGGCCACCGAGGCCCGTACGCCCTCCGCCACCACAGTCCCCGCCGCCACCGCCGTCCCCGCCGAGGCCACCGCCGTCGTCGCCGCCGCACCCGTGTCCGCGTCCCGCGCCATGCCCGTACCCGCTCCCGTCTCCACGCCAGAACCCGTCCCCACGACCCCGCCTCCGGTCGACACGACCCACCCCTCTCCCGGTCAACTTCCCGTGCTCCGGTACGCCCGCAGCCCCGTGCGCCACGCCAGCCAGGCCGGCAGCCCGCACCCGGCCGCGACCACCGGCGGCAGGAACGCCACCCACTCGGGCAACGCCACCGGGTAATCCCGCCCCAGTACGTACAGCGCGGGCAGCCAGCTCACGAAGGCCAGCGGCACCACGAACGTCACCCCGCGCACCAGCTCCCGGGCGAAGACCGAGGGCGGGTACTGCAACAGCGTCTGACCGCCGTACGTGAAGGAGCTCTGCACCTCCGCCGCGTCCAGGGCGAAGAACTGGAGGGCCGACCCGCCGACGTAGACCGCCCCGAAGACCGCTCCGCCGCTCACCACCGCCACCGGCACCAGCAGCACCTTCAGCGGGGTCCAGTCGATGTCCAGCACCACCAGGGCGTACCCCAGCACCATCAGTCCCTGGGCGATGCGACCCACCCGGCGCAGCGCGAACCGGTCGGCCGCCACCTGCACCAGCACCGGCACCGGGCGCACCAGCAGCGTGTCGAGGGTGCCGTCCCGCACCCGCTCGCCGATCTTGTCCATGGACCCCAGCAGCAGGTCGGCCAGCCCGAACGCGGTCGCCGCCATCCCGTACAGCAGGGCGATCTCCGGCAGCGAGTAGCCGCCCAGCGCGTCGACATGGCGAAACATCAGCATGATGGTGACGAAGTCGAAGACGGTCGCGAGGAAGTTGCCGAGCGTGGTCATCGCGAACGACGCCCGGTACGCCATCGTCGAGCGGATCCACATCCCCGCGATGAGCCGGTAGGCGCGGATCCCCTCCAGCAGCGGCGACCGCTCACCGGGGCCGGGCCGGGCGGAGGCGTCGGGCCCCGCCCCCCGTCCCGTACGCGCGCCCCCGTCCGTACCGCTGCCACCGACGCCGTCGACGCCCTCGGCGAGCACCGTGTCAGCCACCCTGCACCACCACCCTCCTCGTCGCGACGGACTGGAGCAGCCGGCCCGCCAACAACAGCACCAGCGCCCAGCCGGCCTGGAAGGCGAACGCCCCCACCAGGTCCCACCCGGTGCGCTCGCCGAGGAACACGTCGGCGGGCACCTGGAGGAACGCCGACCACGGCAGGGCCCGCGCCACCTCGCCCAGCAGTCCCGGGAACAGGTTCAGCGGCAGCAGCAGCCCCGAGAAGAACAGCCCCGTCAGCCAGCTGATCTGCAGCACCCCCGCCCCGTCCATCAGCCAGAACGCGGCCAGCGCGACGAGGAAGCGGATGGCGAAACTGACCACCACTCCGAGCACCACCGACACCAGGAACGCCAGCCACGTCCACGGCGAGGCGGGCAGGGCCAGGTCGAAGGCGAGCGCGCCGATCGCCATCGGCACGATCCCGCGCCCCAGGAAGTGGAACGCCGCCCGGCCCAGGTCGCCCGCCAGCCACCAGAGCTGGAGGTCGGCCGGGCGGTAGAGGTCGATCGCGATGTCCCCGGTGCGGATCCGCGCCATCAGGTCGTTCTCGAAGCCGCCGCCCATCATCGAACACGTCATCAGCAGCGCCTGGCCCAGCCAGACGAAGGTCAGTGCCTGGGCGGTGTCGTAGCCGCCGAGGTCCGGCCGCTCGGCCCAGAGCGCGGTGTAGGTGTACGCGACGATGAAGCCGAAGACCGTGTTGGTGAAGGTCCCCGCCACCGTCGCCATCCGGTACGTGGCGTGCCGGCGGAACCCGCCCGCGGCCACCACGGCATAGACCCGCACGTCTCTCCCCCTTCCGGAACCAAACCCTTCCGGCACCAAAGCGCCCGACCCTAGTCCAGGCCCGCTGCACCCGGCGACCTCTTTTCCGGGGGCGCGCACGGCATTCCGCGGGGCGTACCGGGGCGCAACCAGGTGCGTTCCGAGGGTTATCGACGCGAAAGGGGCAGTATGGGAGAACTGTCCGCGGCCGAGGAGTCTTCACCGACATGAGCGACGAGCCAGAGCGCTGGGCCCCCCGGGACCCCTCGGGGGAACCTTCCGGAGACGAAGGCGCCGCGCCCGCCGGGGAGGAACACCCGCACGGAGCGCCGCACGGAACGCCGCACGGGGACGCAACGCCACACGGAACACCGGACGGCAAGGCCGCGAAGAAGCGCGCGAAACGCCCCAAGCGGAAGGGCTGGCGCCGCCTCGTCCCGACCTGGCGGATGGGGCTCGGGGCCGTCCTGCTCGTCGCCGTCCTGCTCGTCGGCGGATTCATCGCCGGGTACCAGCTCGTCGACATCCCCGCCGCGAACTCCAGCGCCACCGCCCAGAGCAACGTCTACCTCTACCGCGACGGGGCGGTCATCGCCCGCGACGGCGACGTCAACCGGGAGAACGTCCAGCTCGCCCAGGTCCCCCGGGACGTCCAGCACGCGGTGCTCGCCGCCGAGGACCGCAACT
Organism: Streptomyces sp. NPDC001493; assembly: GCF_053597235.1. NCBI lineage: Bacteria > Bacillati > Actinomycetota > Actinomycetes > Kitasatosporales > Streptomycetaceae > Streptomyces > Streptomyces sp. NPDC001493. The sequence goes on along the minus strand of NZ_JBSFHV010000012.1, from coordinate 128,103 downwards.
TCTACTCCGAGCGCGCCGTCGACATCGGCGCCATGGTCCGCGCCGCCTGGAACACCCTCACCGGCAAGGGCACGCAGGGCGGTTCGACCATCACCCAGCAGTACGTCAAGAACTACTACCTGGGCCAGGAGCAGACGGTCGTCCGCAAGGCCAAGGAGTTCTTCATCGCGATCAAGCTGGACCGCGAACAGACCAAGGACCAGATCTTCGAGGGGTACCTCAACACCAGCTACTTCGGCCGCAACGCCTACGGCATCCAGGCCGCGGCCCAGGCGTACTACGGCAAGGACGTCACCGACGTCGGCGTCGCCGAGGGCGCGTACCTCGCCTCGCTCCTCAACGCCCCCAGCGCGTACGACGTCGTCGCCCACCCGGAGAACAAGCCGGCCGTCCTCGCCCGCTGGAACTACGTGCTCGACGGCATGGTCAAGGAGGAGTGGCTCGGCGCCTCCGCACGCGCGGCGCTCACCTTCCCGCCGCCGGACGGGGCGAAGACCTCCACCGGCCTCTCCGGACAGCGCGGTTACCTCGTCAACGCCGTCAAGGACTACCTGACCGGCCACGGAATCGTCGACGAGGAGACCCTCGCCACCGGCGGCTACCGGATCACCACCACCCTGGAGAAGGAGAAGCAGGACGCCTTCGTGGACGCCGTCGAGGAGAACGTGACCTCCCGGACCGACGACAGCCGCGCGGCCGACCGCAACGTCCGCGTCGGCGGCGCCTCCATCGACCCCGCCACCGGCGAGGTCCTCGCCCTGTACGGCGGGATCGACTACACCCGGCAGTACGTCAACAACGCGACCCGCCGCGACTACCAGGTCGGCTCCACCTTCAAGCCGTTCGTCTTCACCGCCGCCGTCGCCACCGACGCGACCACCCAGGACGGCCGCCGCATCACCCCGAACACCCGCTACGACGGCACCAACGAGCGCCCCGTCCAAGGGCGCCGGGGCGACACCGGGTACGCCCCCGCCAACGAGGACGACGTCAGCTACGGCTCCATCACCGTCCGCGAGGCCACCGACAAGTCCGTCAACGCGGTGTACGCGCAGATGGCGGAGGACGTCGGCCCGGAGAAGGTCAAGGAGACCGCGATCGACCTCGGCGTCCCCGAGGACACCCCCGACCTGACCGCCTCCCCGTCCATCGCGCTCGGCCCGGCCACCGCGAGCGTGCTCGACATGACCGAGGCGTACGCGACCCTCGCCAACCACGGGCGGCACGGCACCTACACCCTGGTGGAGAAGGTCACCAAGGACGGCCGGAGCATCTCGCTGCCCGACCGCACCACCCGGCAGGCCGTCAGCAGGCAGGCCGCCGACACCACCACCGCGATCCTGCGGAGCGTCGTCGAAGGCGGCACCGGTACGGCCGCGCGGGGCGCGGGCCGCCCCGCCGCCGGGAAGACCGGCACCGCCGAGGAGGACAAGGCCGCCTGGTTCGCCGGCTACACCCCCGACCTCGCGACGGTCGTCGCCGTCATGGGCCAGGACCCGGACACCGGAACGCAGGAGTCCCTGTACGGAGCCCTCGGCCAGTCCCGCGTCAACGGCGGCGGCGCCCCGGCCGAGACCTGGGCCGACTACACCGCGGCCGCCCTCGAAGGCTCCGAGGTGCGGGACTTCGACCTGGACCTGGCGGAGGGCAGCGACGAACCCGACCCCTCCGAGGAGGATTCGCCGCCCACCGACCCGGACTCCCCGTCGGACATCCCGAGCAGCGACACCCCCACCACCCCCGCCGGCACCACCCCGGCCACCCCCGGCCCGACCGCCACCGGCGCGGGCGGCACCACCGGCGGCGGCCCCACCGGAGGCGGCACCGCCGACGGCGGCAGCACGAACGGCACCGGCGGGAGCACCGCGAACGGCGGAACCGGCAACGGCGGCATCAGCGAGGGCGGTACGAACGGCGGCGGGGAGACCGGCGGCACCACCGGGGAGACCGGCGACGGCGGCGGCCCCACCGGGGACGGCAGCGCGGGCGGAAGCCCGGCCGGGGGTGCCCGGGGCCCGGACCGGGGGCCGGCCCTCCCGTACCCCTGGCGCTGAGACCCGCGAACGCCCGGCGGTGGGACCGGCGAACCCCTCGGCGCCGAGGGGTTCGCCGGTCCCGGGCGCTCAGTGCCCCGAAGTCGCCTTCAGCCCCACCACGGACACCAGCAGCAGACAGACGAAGAAGATCCGCGCGGCGGTCACCGGCTCGTGCAGCACCACCATCCCGAGCACCGCCGCACCAGCGGCCCCGATCCCCACCCACACGCCGTACGCCGTACCGATCGGCAGCGACTTCGCCGCCTGCGCCAGCAGCAGCATGCTGGCCACGATCCCGAGGACGGTGAACACGCTCGGCCACAGCCGGGTGAACCCCTCCGCGTACTTCATACCGATCGACCAGCCCACTTCGAGCAGACCGGCGACGATCAAAAGAACCCAGGCCACGACGGCCACCTCCGACGACGAACGCACGGAACAACACGGACCGCGTCGTCTTTTCCTGCCCGGTACGGCGCGTCTCGTCGGGTCCGTCCACCGTAGCAACAAACGCGGTGGGGCCCGGTGACCGCGGTCACCGGGCCCCACAGGGACGAAAAGGCGGCTACAGATACAGCCCCGTCGAATCGACCGACCCCTCGAAGCGGTCCGCCGCCACCGCGTGCAGATCCCGCTCCCGCATCAGTACGTACGCCACGCTCCGCACCTCGACCTCGGCGCGGTCCTCGGGGTCGTACAGCACCCGGTCCCCGGGCTCCACCGACCGCACGTTCTGGCCCACGGCCACCACCCTGGCCCAGGCCAGGCGGCGGCCCACGGCGGCCGTCGCGGGAATGAGAATGCCGCCGCCGGACCGGCGCTCGCCCTCCGGCGAGTCGGACCGGACCAGCACACGGTCGTGCAGCATGCGGATGGGCAGCTTGTCGTCCTGGGTGTTGTCGCTCACGCCCCGCAACCTACCCGCCGGACCACCGCCCGTACGCCGTAGGGGTACGTCCACCCGCATCCGCGCCACGACGCGTATCCTCCCCGCACCGCGGGGCGACGGCCGAGCGGCCGGATCCACCGGACCGGCCACGCCCGGACACGACCTACCGGCGCCGACGGCCCTTCGGCCGCCGCGCCGACACGACCAGCAGACCCACCACACCGACCGCGAGCAGCGCCACCGGCACCACCCGCTCCAGCCGCGGCGAACCGTCCTCCGCCACGAACCGCGCCTTCACGTCCGAGACCGAACGATTCACCGCGACGTACGCGCGGCCCGCCGTACGGTCCACCTTCTCGGCGACCATGGCCTTCGCGTCACCGATGATCGTCTTCGGGTGCACCCGCACCCCGATCTCGTCGAGGACCACAGCCAGCTGCTCACGCCTGCTGATGATGTCCGCCTCGATCTGCGCAGGGGTCCTCGTATCCGACACTGCGCCGCCTCCGTGGTGGTCGTCCGGTAAACCTTCATCGACAGTCTGTCAGCTCGACCGCCCGCACACCCGGCGGCACCCCTATTACGCTCGGTCGCGTACACCCCACGCGCCACCCGAGGAGAACCATGAGCGAGCGCCTCCAGCCCGGCGACACCGCCCCCGCCTTCACCCTTCCGGACGCCGACGGCAAGGACGTGTCGCTCGCGGACCACAAGGGCCGCAAGGTGATCGTCTACTTCTACCCCAAGGCCCTTACCCCCGGTTGCACCAAGCAGGCCTGCGACTTCACCGACAACCTCGACCTGCTGACCGGCGCCGGATACGACGTCATCGGCGTCTCCCCCGACAAGCCGGAGCTGCTCGCGAAGTTCCGCGACCAGGAGAACCTCAAGGTCACCCTGGTCGCCGACCCGTCCAAAGAGGTCCTCGCGGCCTACGGCGCGTACGGCGAGAAGCAGAACTACGGCAAAACGGTGACGGGCACCATCCGGTCCACCTTCGTCGTCGACGAGCAGGGCCTCATCGAGCACGCGTTCTACAACGTCCGGGCCACCGGCCACGTCGCGAAGATCATCAAGGACCTCAAGATCTAACCCCTCCCCCTCGGGCAAGCCCGTCGGAAGCCGTCACCCGAGACGCAGAAACCGGCAGGAACCTGTCGCGATCCGGCAGGAACCTGTCGTGATGCTGTGAGGGACCTCGCAAAAACCCCCTGAATCGGTTTGCGACCGCCATGACCGCAAAGAAGCCCTCCTTGGAACACCCTCCGAGGAAAGGACCCGGCCATGGCGGCCACCGAACCCCACCAGGCGGCCGACCCCGACGCGGTCAGGCGCCACCCCACGCTCTTCCGGGCCGTCCGGAAACGCCAGAACCCCAGACTCCGCCGCACCGACATCACGGTCACCGACGACCAGGCCGTCAAGCGCGCGGTGAAGGCGGCCTCCCTCGGCAACGCCATGGAGTGGTTCGACTTCGGCATCTACTCCTACCTCGCCGTCACCCTGGGCCACGTCTTCTTCCCGTCCGGGAACGACACGACCCAGCTACTCTCCTCCTTCGCGACCTTCGCCGTGGCCTTCCTCGTCCGGCCCCTCGGAGGCATGGTCTTCGGCCCGATGGGCGACAGGATCGGCCGCAAGAAGATCCTCGCCCTCACGATGATCATGATGGCGATCGGCACCTTCGCCATCGGCCTCATCCCCTCGCACGGAACGATCGGCATCTGGGCACCCGCCCTGCTGATCTTCTTCCGCATGCTCCAGGGCTTCTCCACCGGCGGTGAGTACGGCGGCGCCTCCACCTTCATCGCCGAGTACGCCCCCGACAAGCGCCGCGGCTTCTTCGGCAGCTTCCTGGAGTTCGGCACCCTCGCCGGATACGTCGGCGCCGCCGGCCTGGTCACCGCGCTCTACGCCCTCCTCGACACCGGCCAGATGGAGAGCTGGGGCTGGCGCATCCCCTTCCTCGTCGCGGGCCCCCTCGGCCTCGTCGGCCTGTACCTCCGGCTCCGCCTCGACGAGACCCCCGCCTTCCAGAAGCTGGAGGGCGGCACCGCCCACGCCTCCGAGGCCGCCGACGGCGTGGAGACCACCGCCAAGGGCGACCTCGCCAAGATCTTCCGCGACTACTGGCCGACGCTCGTCCTCTGCATCTGCCTGGTCGGCGCGTACAACATCGCCGACTACATGCTCCTCTCGTACATGCCGACCTACCTCTCCGACGAGCTCGGCTACAGCGAGACCCACGGGCTGCTGATCCTGCTCGTGGTGATGGTCGTCCTCATGCTGCTCATCAGCCAGGTCGGCAAGCTCTCCGACCGCTTCGGCCGCAAGCCGCTGCTGATGGCGGGCATGCTCGGCTTCCTGGTGCTCTCGCTGCCGTCGTTCCTGCTGATCCGGCAGGGCAGCATCCCGGCCATCACCATCGGCATGCTGATGCTGGGCCTCTCGCTGCTCTGCATGCTCGGCACCATGTCCGCCGCCCTCCCGGCCCTCTTCCCGACGAACGTCCGGTACGGCTCCCTCTCGGTCGGCTACAACCTCTCCGCGTCGATCTTCGGTGGCACGACCCCCCTCGTCATCACCGCGCTGATCAGCTGGAGCGGTACGAACCTGATGCCCGCGTACTACGCGATGGCCGCCGCCCTGGTCGGCGTCGTCTCCGTGGCCTGCATGAAGGAGACGGCCAACAAGCCCCTCGACGGCTCCCCGCCCTCGGTGGAGACCCCGGAGGAAGCGGCGGAGCTCGTCCACGCGCAGTCGCCGGACCCGAAGTTCTGAGACAGCTCCCGCACGGAAGGGCCCGCATCGCTTCGGCCGGTCGAAGCGGTACGGGCCCTTCCACATCTCATCGCATGACGGACGTGACTGTCCGATTACCGGTTCGTTGCTCCGTACGAGGCCGCGAACGCGCGGCCGGACGGGGGAAGAAGAGAGATGCCGGTCAGCCCGTACACCCACCAGGTCCTGTCGGAGGCAGCCGCATCGTCACGGACGATGTCCGAGGCCATGACCAGGCTGGGACTGGAGCCTTCGAGCGGCTCCCGGTCCTACCTCCTTGAGCGCATGAGAAAGATGGGCATCCCGACATCGCACTTCGAGCGGGAGGGGGCACGGTGGACCAAGGAGGTACTCGAACCGGCGGTCGCCGCTTCGACGACCATGGTGGGCGTCCTGCGTCTTCTGGGACTGGACGCGGTGGGTGGAAACCACTCCCACATCAGCCGCCGAGTCAGGTCCCTGGGGATCGACACCTCTCATTTCGCGGCACCGCGCTCTTCGAAGGGCCGTCGGCATCGCACTCCGGAGGAGCTGCTCGTCGAACAGGCCCCCGCCACGGCACGCCGCGAGCAGAGCGGCCGGCTGAAACGAGCCCTGGTGCTCCTCGGCATCGAGGAACGTTGTACCGGGTGCGGTGTCGCCGGGACCTGGCAGGGGCGTCCACTGCCGCTGGAGGTCGACCACATCGACGGCAACTGGCGGAACAACCGGGCGGAGAACCTCCGCATGCTCTGCCCCAACTGCCACTCGACCACTGATTCGTACCGGGGCCGGAGCAGCAAGCGTTCCCGAGCCGTCCGAAGCAGTTCGGCCCGCACGTCGACGGCGGCACGGTGAGCACGCCCCGGAGGTACGACCGGGCGGCCCTCGCCGACGCGGCCGCCACGTGCCACACCATCGACGAAGTCATCGCCCACCTCGGCACGCCCCCGTACGAACGGCTCGGCCGCTACCTGATGAAGCGGTTCGCCCATTTCGGCATCGACGTCTCGCATTTCCAGCCCACGGGCAGGCATCGGCGCCCGAGCCCCGACCGGGTCGTCGAGGCGGTCGTGCGGTCCGTCAGCATCGCCGAGACGCTGCGCCGCCTCGGGCGGCCGGACACCGGCACCCAACGCGCGCAGCTCCGTGCGTGGGTGTCCGAGCAGGGCATCGACACGTCGCACTTCCTGGGACAGGCCCATCAGCGTTCCAGGCCGTCATACGTGCCGAGAAGGCGCCCCGAGGACATCCTCGTGCGCCACACCGGCCCGCGAAGCCGTGCGGCCCGGCTGCGCCAGGCTCTGCTCGATCTGGGAACGCCACATGAATGCGCCGGATGCGGCACGGAAGCCGTTTGGTGCGGGAAGCCGATGACGCTGGAGATCGATCACATCAACGGCGACCCATGCGACGACCGCCGCGAGAACCTGCGGATTCTCTGTCCCAACTGCCATGCGGTCACCAGCACATGGTGTCGGGGAGGTACCCGTTCGGCTGCCACGTGATCGAATCCTGGTTCCTGCCCGGGCAGGAACCAGTCTCCGTCAGTGCCCAGTAAACTAGGTCTCGCTCTCCGCCCGTACGATGACGGGCAGCCTGCGGCGGTGGTGCAACTGGCGACACAGCAGACTTAGGATCTGTGGCCCGTGAAACGGCTTGAGGGTTCGAATCCCTTCCGCCGCACCCTGGACGGCCTGCGCTTCGAGGAATCGACGCGCAGGCCGTTTCTGCTGCCCGCGTCTCTCAGCCCACCAGCTCCCGCACCACCGGCGCCAGCGCGCGGAACGCCTTGCCGCGGTGGCTGATGGCGTTCTTCTCCGCCGGGGTGAGCTCGGCGCAGGTACGCGTCTCGCCCTCGGGCTGGAGGATCGGGTCGTAGCCGAAGCCGTGCGCACCGGCCGGGGCGAACCGGAGGATGCCGGGCATGCGGCCTTCGACGACGCGCTCCGTACCGTCGGGGAGGGCGAGGGCGGCGGCGCAGGCGAAGTGGGCGGCGCGGTGCGGGGTGTCGATGTCGCCGAGCTGGGCGAGGAGCAGGTCGAGGTTGGCCTGGTCGTCGCCGTGCCGGCCGGCCCAGCGGGCGGAGAAGATGCCGGGGGCGCCGCCGAGGACGTCGACGCAGAGGCCGGAGTCGTCGGCGATGGCCGGGTGGCCGGTGGCCTTGGCCAGGGCGTGGGCCTTCAGGAGGGCGTTCTCGGCGAAGGTGACGCCGGTTTCCTTGACGTCCGGGATCTCGGGGTACGCGTCCGCGCCGACGAGTTCGTGGCTGAGGCCGGCGTCGGCGAGGATCGCGTGGAGTTCGGTGATTTTCCCGGCGTTGCGGGTGGCGAGGATCAGGCGGGTCATGGATCGATTGTCACTCCTCGCCGTCGCGGAGGAGTTCCCGGCCCTCGCCCCGCCCCATCCGCTTCAGGGTGAGCAGACCTTGCCGATCTCGCCGGCGGCGTCGGTGACCGGGCCGATGTCGGGGGTGGTGTCGCCCGCTTCGATGGAGGTGCGGACCTCGTCGACTCCGGCCCGGAGGTCGTCGACGGCCTTGCCGAGGTCGGCGTTGTCGGTGGTGTCCTTGAGGTTGCCGAGTTCCTGGTCGATCCGGTCGAGCGACTCGGAGGCCTGGGTCACGTCGCCCGAGGCGTTGGAGACGGCCTGCTGGAGGTTGTTGACGCTGGTGGCGATGGCGTCGGCGGTACGGACGCAGTCGAGGGCCTTGTCGACGGCGCCGCATCCGGCTGCCGCGGTCAGGGTCAGTGCTGCGGCGGTGACGGCGAGTGCGGTGCGGTGGTGGTGGCGGCGCAGAGCCATGGTGCGGTCCCTCCCCGGGGTCGTCACATGGAACGGTCGTCACATGGACGGGTCGTCACATGGAACGGTCGTCGCATGGAACGGTCGTCACATGGACGGGCGCACGGTTCGACCCGTGCGCCCGTGTCTGTGACGACGCTGTGCGGTGCGTTCTTGGTTGCTTCTTTACCCGGGGAAGGGTGGGTGTTACGCGCCCGGGGTGCCGAGGGTGCGGGCGAGTGCCTCGTTCTGGAAGGCGGCGAGGTCGGCGCAGCCGGCGGTGGCGAGGTCGAGGAGGGCGTTGAGTTCCTTGCGGTCGAAGGGCTCGGCCTCGGCGGTGCCCTGGACCTCGACGAAGCGGCCGTCGCCGGTGCAGACGACGTTCATGTCGGTCTCGGCGCGGACGTCCTCCTCGTAGCGGAGGTCGAGGAGAGGGGTGCCGTCGACGATGCCGACGCTGATGGCGGAGACCGTGCCGGTGAGGGGCTTGCGGCCGGCCTTGACGATCTTCTTGCCCTGGGCCCAGGTGATGGCGTCGGCGAGGGCGACATAGGCGCCGGTGATGGCGGCGGTGCGGGTGCCTCCGTCGGCCTGGAGGACGTCGCAGTCGAGGACGATGGTGTTCTCGCCGAGGGCCTTGTAGTCGATGACGGCGCGCAGGGAGCGGCCGATCAGCCGGCTGATCTCGTGGGTGCGTCCGCCGATCTTGCCGCGGACGGATTCGCGGTCGCCGCGGGTGTTGGTGGCGCGGGGGAGCATGGAGTACTCGGCGGTGACCCAGCCTTCGCCACTGCCCTTGCGCCAGCGCGGTACGCCTTCGGTGACGGAGGCGGTGCAGAGGACTTTGGTGTCGCCGAAGGAGACGAGTACGGAGCCTTCGGCGTGCTTGCTCCATCCCCGTTCGATGGTGACGGGGCGGAGCTGGTCGGGGGTGCGGCCGTCGATGCGAGACATGGCGTCGACTTTATCCGTTGGCGGGGGCGGGTCCGTTCGGGTGCGGTGGGGCGCCGTTCGGGTGTCGTCGCGGCGTGGCGTGGCGTACGGAGGTGTGCGGTGCGGGCCGGGGCGGGTGGCGCGCGGGGGTGGTGTCCGGGGCGGGTGCCGGGTGCGGACCGGTCGGGCCGGCACCCGGCAGGGGGTGACAGGGGGCTGCTGTCAGCCGGTCACGCCGTCACATCATGTCTTCGATGTCGGCCGCGATGGGGTCGGCGTCGGTGCCGATGACGACCTGGATCGCGGTGCCCATCTTGACGACGCCGTGGGCTCCGGCGGCCTTGAGGGCGGCTTCGTCGACCTTGCTGGGGTCGTGGACTTCGGTGCGGAGGCGGGTGATGCAGCCTTCGACCTCGTCGATGTTCTCGATACCGCCGAGCCCGGCGACGATCTTCTCAGCCTTGCTGGCCATGTCCTTCTCCCTGTCGCAGCGTGCGGACCCACCGTGGGTCCGTTTTGTCACGCTAACGCACGGTTGGCCCAACTTCGCGGGCGCTCGGTCGGACCATCGCCAAGGATGACGCTCACCGGTGCTCCGCCCTCGGGACGGGCTCCGTACCGTCCGCGCACCTGGCCCGAGCCGGCTGCGACGACCGCCGAACGTGACCGTGTTCCGGGAGGATGCCGATGAGTACGACCGCGGCTGCGGGTCCGCAGCCAAAGTGGTGGAACGGCCCGGTTTCGGGTCTGCAGAAGATCGGCCGGAGTCTTCAGCTCCCGGTGGCCGTGCTTCCCGCGGCGGGTCTGCTGGTCAGCCTCGGCAACCTGTTCGACTCGTATCTGAACGGCCGGTTCTGGGACAAGACCTCCAAGGTCCTGCTCAACGGCGGTTCGGCGATCCTGGACGGCACGGTGGGCCTGCCGCTGCTGTTCTGCATCGGTGTGGCGATCGGTTTCGCGAAGAAGGCGGACGGTTCGACCGCGCTGGCGGCGGTGGCCGGCTTCCTGGTCTACCGGGGTGTGCTGTCGGCCTTCCCGGTGGACGATTCGGTGACCGACACGGTGCCGGACGGGGTCCCGCAGAATCCGGGCGTGCTCGGCGGCATCATCATCGGCCTGCTGACCGCGGTGGTCTGGCAGCGGTTCCACCGTACGAAGCTGGTGGACTGGCTCGGGTTCTTCAACGGGCGCCGGCTGGTGCCGATCCTGATGGCGTTCCTCTGCGTGATCCTCGGTGTGGTCTTCGGTCTGCTGTGGCAGCCGGTGGGTGACGCGCTGACCTGGTTCGCCAAGCAGCTGATCGACCTCGGTGCGTGGGGTGCGGCCATCTTCGGTTTCGCCAACCGCCTGTTGATCCCGATCGGCATGCACCAGTTCCTGAACACCTTCTTCTGGTTCCAGGCGGGCGAGTTCACGGGTGCCGACGGCAAGACGGTGCAGGGCGACATCTCGCGGTTCTTCGCGGAGGACCCGTCGGCGGGGCAGTTCACCTCGGGCTTCTTCCCGATCATGATGTTCGGTCTGCCGGCGGCGGCGCTGGCCATCGCGCACACCGCGCGGCCGGAGCGCCGCAAGGAGGTGTCGGGACTGATGCTGTCGGTGGCCCTGACCTCGTTCGTGACGGGTGTGACGGAGCCGCTGGAGTTCTCGTTCATGTTCGTCGCGCCGCTTCTGTACGGCGTGCACGCGATCCTGACGGGTGTGTCGATGGGCGTCACCTGGGCGCTCGGGGTCCATGCGGGCTTCAGTTTCTCGGCCGGTCTGATCGACCTGGTCGTCAACTGGCATCTGGATACAAAACCCTGGCTGCTCATCCCGATCGGGCTCTGTTTCGCGGTGATCTACTACGTGATCTTCCGGTTCGCGATCACCAAGTTCAACATCCAGACACCCGGGCGGGAGCCCGAGGAGGTGGAGAAGGAGATCGAGCGGGACATGACGAAGTAGCGCCGCCCGCACCCGAGGACCCCCGGACCGCCGTACGCGGTCCGGGGGTCCTCGCCCGTGCCCGCGCCCCACTTCACATACCCGCGTGGGCATTTCGCCCCATTTGCCCCGCTGCGGCTTAGGCTCCTCCCATGACTTCTCCGACGCCCCGCATCCTCGATCTCGACCGTGAGCAGCTCGCCGCCCTGCGGGGGCGGAGGCTGACCGCTTCGGTGGCCGCCGCCGAGGGGCGGACGATGGTGGCGGAGGTGTTCGCGGACCGGGCGGTGCTCTCCGCCCATCCCGGCGACAACGGGGTGCACAACGCCGAGTTGATGGCGGCCTTCGGTGCGGACATCGTGGTGCTGAACCTGATCGAACGCGCGTGGGACGGGGAGCGGCTGGTGCTGCCGGCGCTCGGTGCGTTCACCTCGATCGCGGAGCTGGCGGCGTACATCGGGCGGCCGGTCGGGATCAATCTGGAGCCGGGGGACGTACCGGAGATCCGGCGTGCGAAGCCGGAGTTCGCGAAGCGGCTGGTCGGGATGGGGGCGGCGATGCTCTGCCTGACGGCGAATCCGGGGACGGGTGGTTCGTACGAGGGGCTGGCGCGGGTCACCGAGGAGCTGCGGAAGGGGCTCGGTGACGAGGTGGCGCTCTGGAGCGGCAAGATGCACCACGCGGGCCATCCGGAGCGGCTGACGGCCGCGCGGCTGACGGCTCTGGTGGAGGCGGGGGCGGACGGGGTGGTGCTGCCGCTGCCGGGGACGATGCCGGGGGTGACGAGGGAGCTGGCGGCCGAGGCGGTGGCGGCGGTGCAGGACGCGGGGGCGGTGGTGATGGGGGCGATCGGGACGAGCCAGGAGGGCGCGCACACGGACGTGGTGCCCCAGCTGGCCCTGAACGCCAAGGAGATCGGGATCGACGCCCATCACATCGGGGACGCGTTCCTGCCGGGGATGGGCGATCCGGAGCTGCTGTACGCGTACTCCGTGGCGGTCCGCGGGCGCCGGCACACCTGGAACCGGATGGCCCTGAGCGGCCGGGGCCGTCGCAGGGGGTGAGCGGGGCGGACGTCCGGGTCGGGCGTCCGGGCGGCGTGCTCAGATCTCGTAGACGGCGCCCGGTACGGCGAGCTCGACGGGTCCGGCGTAGACCTCGCGTGCGTCCTCGATGTTGCGTTCGGCGTCGGTCCACGGCGGGATGTGGGTGAGCACCAGCCGTCCGGCGCGGGCGCGGGCGGCGCACTCCCCGGCCTCGCGCCCGTTGAGGTGGAGGTCCGGGATGTCCTCCTTGCCGTGGATGAACGATGCTTCACAGAGGAAGAGGTCGGCGTCCTCGGCGAGTTCGTCGAGGGCCTCGCAGGCTCCCGTGTCGCCGGAGTAGGTGAGGGCGCGGCCGCCGTGCTCGATCCGGATGCCGAAGGTGTCGACGGGGTGGCAGAGCTTCTCCGTGCGGACGGTGAAGGGGCCGATCTCGAACCAGCCGGGCTTGAGGGTGCGGAAGTCGAAGACTTCGCCCATGGCGCGCTCGGACGGGGTGTCGGCGTGGGCGGTGGTCAGCCGGCGCTCGGTGCCCTCGGGGCCGTAGACGGGCAGGGGGGCGGGGCGGGTGCCGTTGTTCGGGTAGTAGCGCACCACGAAGTACGCGCACATGTCGATGCAGTGGTCGGCGTGCAGGTGGCTGAGGAAGACGGCGTCGAGGTCGTAGAGGCCGACGTGGCGCTGCAGCTCGCCGAGGGCGCCATTGCCCATGTCGAGGAGCAGCCGGAAGCCGTCGGCCTCTACGAGGTAGCTCGAGCAGGCCGATCCCGCGGAGGGGAAGGAGCCGGAGCAGCCGACGACGGTGAGCTTCATGGAGCGTGGACCTCCGGGACGTGGCCACGGTGCGGCGGGTGGGTTCGGGGGGTGCGGGTCCGTCGAGCGTAAGGCGCGAATCTCCTGGTCGCTCCTCCGCGGCCTGCCGTTGTGGGGGAACTCACCTGCGCTGTCACCGGTTCGATGGAAGCCGGGGGGCTTCGGGCGTGCGCCCGTTCGTACGGGGGTGGTTCCGGTGCACCGCGGTGGCGGGGCGGGCGCCGGTACGGTCGGGGGATGGAAACGTACTGGTGGGTGATTCTGGCCGTCCTGGTGGTGCTGGCGCTGGTGGCGTCGGTGGTGGACGGCCGGGGCCGGAGCGGTGCGCGGCGTCGGGGTGGCGAACGGGGTGCGGGGCGCCGTACGGGTGCCCGTCCGGGTGGCCTCACCAGGCCGCCGGGCCGTCCGTCGGAGCCTGGGCGGGGACGCGGGGCGGGGCACGGGGCGGGCGCGGTCCCTCAGCCGGGTGAGATCTGGTGGGCCGAGGTGCCGTACGAGGACGGGCCGGGGTCGAAGGACCGGCCGTGCCTGGTGCTGTCGGTGCGGGGTGGCCGGGCGGTCGTCGCGAAGATCACCAGCAAGCACCACGAGGAGCGGCCGGGGGTGATCGCGCTGCCGGACGGCGCGGTGGGGGACGCGCGCGGGCGGCGGAGTTTCCTGGAGACGGACGAGTTGCGGGAGGTCGCGGTGGACGGCTTCCGGCGGCGGGTGGGCCGGGTGGACGCGGAGGTGTGGGGGCGGGTTCGGGGGCTGGGGTAGGCGGTGGCCCCCGTACGGTCCCGGCGCGTCCGGACTGTGCGCGGGGCTGGGGTGGGCGGTGGCCTTCGTACGATCCCGGCGCGTCCGGACTGTGCGCGAGGCTGGGGCAGGCGGTGGCCCTCGTACGGCCCGGCGTGTCCGCGGCCGGAACGCGGAAAGCCGGCGCCCGGGGTGTGGGCGCCGGCTTTCCGGGCGGTCGGGCCGGGGCGGTCAGGCCCAGAGCTGGCCGTGCAGGGTCTCGATGGCGGCTTCCGTGGTGGGGGCCGTGTAGACGCCGGTCGAGAGGTACTTCCAGCCGCCGTCCGCGACGACGAAGACGATGTCCGCGCTCTCCCCCGCCTTGACGGCCTTCTGGCCGACGCCGATGGCCGCGTGGAGGGCGGCGCCGGTGGAGACACCGGCGAAGATGCCTTCCTGCTGGAGGAGTTCGCGGGTGCGGGTGACGGCGTCGGCGGAGCCGACCGAGAAGCGGGTGGTCAGCACCGAGGCGTCGTACAGCTCGGGCACGAAGCCCTCGTCGAGGTTGCGGAGCCCGTAGACGATGTCGTCGTAGCGGGGTTCGGCGGCGACGATCGTGACGTCGGGCTTCTGCTCCCGGAGGTACCGGCCGACGCCCATGAGGGTGCCGGTGGTGCCGAGGCCCGCGACGAAGTGGGTGACGGACGGGAGGTCGGCGAGGATCTCGGGTCCGGTGGTGGCGTAGTGGGCGCCCGCGTTGTCGGGGTTGCCGTACTGGTAGAGCATCACCCAGTCGGGGTGTTCGGCGGAGAGTTCCTTGGCGACCCGGACGGCCGTGTTGGAGCCGCCGGCCGCCGGTGAGGAGACGATCTCGGCGCCCCACATGGCGAGCAGGTCGCGCCGCTCCTGGGAGGTGTTCTCCGGCATGACGCAGACGATGCGGTAGCCCTTGAGCTTGGCCGCCATGGCGAGCGAGATGCCGGTGTTGCCGCTGGTCGGCTCCAGGATGGTGCAACCGGGCTTGAGGCGCCCGTCCTTCTCCGCCTGCTCGACCATGTGGAGCGCGGGGCGGTCCTTGATCGAGCCGGTGGGGTTGCGGTCCTCCAGCTTGGCCCAGATCCGGACGTCGTCGGAGGGCGAGAGCCTCGGCAGGCGGACGAGGGGGGTGTTGCCCACGGCCGCCAGCGGGGAGTCGTACCGCATCAGCGCATGCCGCCGGCGACGGCCGGGAGGATGGTGACGTTGTCGCCGTCGCTGAGCTTGGTCGCGATGCCGTCGAGGAAGCGGACGTCCTCGTCGTTGAGGTAGACGTTCACGAACCGGCGGAGCTGCTCGCCGTCGACGATGCGCTCACGGATGCCGTTGTGCCGGGTCTCCAGGTCGTTGAAGAGGTCGGCGAGGGTCTCGCCACTTCCTTCGACCGCCTTGGCGCCGTCGGTGTAGGTGCGAAGGATGGTCGGGATGCGGACCTCGATGGCCATGGCGTGGGCTCCTGTCGGAAGCGGGGTGGCGTGGCGCGCGTTTCAGCACCCGCGCGGGTGGTGGGACGTGGGGTGGGGCGCTCGGGCCGTGACTCAGGCCGTGGGCCCGGTGGGCAGGCTGCGACCGGGACAGATCGCACTGGAAAGCCTGCACAGGTCGACGTGCAGCCGCACGACGAGCAGTGCGCCCGGCGTCATTTCGCTCACGTCATGGGAAACCATGCGGTCATCGTATCGATTCCCGTTCGGGAAACCCGAGTGTGATCTCACATGGCGGAACAAGACCGTTCAGTATGCGGACTTCGGGCTCCGTGGGGCCCTCGTCGGACGCACGGGGCGGCGGGGTCCGGTGGGACCCCGCCGCCCGTGGATTTCGGTGTGCCGCTTGACGTGTGCGGCTCCGGTGCGCCTGCTCAGTACGCCGCGACGATCTCCACGCCTTCCTCCGTGATCACACCGTCCACGATGCGGTACGAGCGGAACTGGAACGGGCCCGCCTCGTCGGTGTCGGCGGTGGAGACGAGGACGTAGTGGGCTTCCGGCTCGTTGGCGTACGTCACGTCGGTGCGCGAGGGGTAGGCCTCGGTCGCGGTGTGCGAGTGGTAGACGACGACCGGCTCCTCGTCGCGGTCGTCCATCTCGCGGTAGAGCTTGAGGAGGTCGCCCGAGTCGAACTCGTAGAACGTGGGCGAGCGGGCGGCGTTGAGCATCGGGATGAAGCGCTCGGCGCGGCCCGTTCCGGCCGGTCCCGCGACCACGCCGCACGCCTCGTCGGGGTGGTCGGCGCGGGCGTGCGCGACGATTCTGTCGTACAGGGCCTGGGTGAGGGTCAGCATGGCGCCCAGGATAAGCAGGCGGGTCCCGGCCCACCGAGGTGCGGTGGGCCGGGACCCGGCCGGGCGGCCGCCGGGGCCGTTGGGGCGGCCGGGCGGCTCGTGGGAGAGATGGTCCTGGGTGCGACGGACGCGGTACGCACCGCGCGCGGTGGGGTGTTGGGCCCGTGCGGCGGAGGCGGGTGCGCCCGGTCGGCTGAGGTCAGCGTTTCGCGAACGCCGCGTTCTGCGGGTCGCGCGACCTGAGTGCCAGGTACGAGACGCCGAGCAGGAGCGCCCAGAACGGGGCGCAGTAGAGCGAGATCCGGGTGTCCTTGTCGACGGCCATCATCACGACGACGACGACGATGAAGGCGAGGGCGAAGCCGCTGGTGTACGGGGAGCCGGGGGCCCGGAACGCGGAGTGCGGGAGTTCGCCCCGGTCCGCGCGGGCGCGGTAGCGGAGCTGGCAGACGAGGATCATGATCCAGGCCCACATGCCGGAGATGGTGGCGAAGGAGACGACGTAGGTGAACGCCTGCCCGGGCCATTGGTAGTTGATCCAGACGCCGACCAGCATGAGGGCGGCGGAGAAGGTGGTGCCGACGAGCGGGGTGCCGCTGCGGGTGAGCCGGGTGAAGGTGCGCGGGCCCTGGCCGTTGAGGGCGAGGTCGCGGAGCATGCGCCCGGTGGAGTACATCCCGGAGTTGCAGGACGAGAGGGCGGCGGTGAGGACGACGAAGTTGACGATCCCGGCGCCGACGCCGAGGCCCATCTTCTGGAAGGCGGCGACGAACGGGGAGACGCCGGGCTGGAATTCGGCCCACGGCACCACCGACAGGATCATGATCAGAGCGCCGACGTAGAAGACGGCGATGCGCCAGGGCACGGTGTTGATCGCCTTGGGCAGCACGGTCTTCGGGTCCTTGGACTCGCCCGCGGTGACGCCGACCAACTCGACGGCGAGGAAGGCGAACATGACGATCTGCAGGGTCATCAGCGTGCCGCCGATGCCGTGCGGGAAGAACCCGCCGTCGGACCAGAGATGGGTGACGGAGGCGGTGTCCCCGGCGTCGGAGAAACCGAGGGTGAGAATTCCGGCACAGATGAGGATCATGCCGAGGATGGCGGTCACCTTGACCATCGAGAACCAGAATTCGAGCTCGCCGAACACCTTTACGGAGATGAGGTTGACCCCGTACAGGACGAGAGTGAAGAACAGGGCGGAGATCCACTGGGGAATGTCGAACCAGTAGGTCATGTACTGGGCACCCGCGGTGACTTCGGTGATTCCGGTGACGACCCAGAAGAGCCAGTACGTCCAGCCGGTGACGAATCCGGCGAAGGGGCCGACGAATTCGCGCGCGTACTCCGAGAAGGATCCCGACACCGGCCGGTACATGAGGAGTTCGCCGAGTGCGCGCATGATGAAGAAGATGACCAGGCCCGCGACGGCGTAGGCGAGGATCAGGCTGGGCCCGGCCTTGGCGATGGCCTTGCCCGCGCCGAGGAAGAGCCCGGTGCCGATGGCTCCGCCGATCGCGATCATCTGGATCTGGCGGGCGCCCAGGCCGCGCTGGTACCCCTCACCGTTTCCGTGGGCGTCGGCCGCTTCCCGGTCCGGCTGCCCGCTGTCGACCTCTGCGGATGTCATGGTGCTGCGCCTTTCTCCACGACGGTCCGCGGCCCCGTGGGGCCGTGGACCGTGTCCTGTTTCCCCCCGGAATCGAAATGGAGTGCCGCCGGCGGTCGGCCGGCGGACAGCGCCCCCGGGAACAGGGATGGCGCCCCCGGTGGGTCGTGAAGATCTATCACGGCCATCTCGGGGCACCCTCGGACATTCTGTGGCGCAGACCACAGGAAAAAGCGGACAAGGGTTTTGGGCCACTGCAAAAGCGGCCGTTCGGGTGACGGGATCGTTACCCGGATTTGAGCGTTCTCTGAGCCGCCGGCCGCGTTCTCCGAACCGCCGGCCGCGTTCTCCGAACCGCCGGCCGCGTTGCCCGGGCCACCGGCCGCGTCCGTGAGCCGCCGGCCGCGCGGTGCGCGGTCAGGGCAGCAGGGTTTCGACCAGCGTTTCCTGGAGGGCGCCGAGCCAGAGGTAGGCGAGCACCATCGGCTTGCGCGGGTCGCTGTCGGGGAGCCGGTAGAGGGAGCCCTCCTGGCCCTGGTCGTCGTCGCTGACCTCCAGCCGGGTGCCGATGGTGAGGCGCAGGTCGTTGAGGGCGCCGAGCCACTGGCGGGACTCGTCGGCGGTGAGGCGGAGTTCGCCGCTGCCGTCCTCGTCGGCGGTGACGGAGTCGAGGGAGCGTACGACGGCGAGGGCGTCCTCGCGCTTACGGGCGCGCAGGTCGATCTCGGTGAAGCGGCGGAACTCGGAGGAGGCTTCGCGCAGTTCCTTGTCGTCGTTGCCGTACGCGTCCGGGAAGAGGCGGGCGAGGGCGGGGTCGGCGGGCGGTTCGCTGGGGCCTTCGGCGAAGAGGGCGGCGAGCGGGTCCGAGCCCTCGGCGGCCTGGTCCCCGGGGCCGACGAGTTCGAGCAGCTGGACGGCGAGGGAACGCAGGATGGAGATCTCCACCTCGTCGAGCGCGACGGCGGCGCCGCCGTCGGGGGTGGCCTCGAAGTGGCCGGCCATGGGTTCTCCGTTACTGGGGCGGGGGCGTGGGGCGGGCGGCGTACGGAGTCAGTTGCGGTCCTGGGTGAGTGTGGCCCAGAGCCCGTAGCCGTGCATGGCCTGGACGTCGCGCTCCATCTCCTCGCGGCTTCCGCTGGAGACCACGGCGCGGCCCTTCTCGTGCACGTCGAGCATGAGTTTGTGGGCCTTGTCCTTGGAGTAGCCGAAGTACGCCTGGAAGACGTACGTCACGTAGCTCATGAGGTTGACGGGGTCGTTGTGCACCAGCGTCACCCAGGGGACGTCGGGCTCGGGGACGGCGAAGGTCTCCTCGGCCGACTCGGGACGTTCGATCTCTACGGGGGAAGCGACGCTCACCCCTCCCATGCTGCCACTCGACGGGGCACCGCGCACAAACGGACCCCACATCTCGTCACTCTGACGAAATGTGGAGTAGCATCCCGGTCATGAACTCAGCGGACCTGGGGCGACGGGTCGGAGTGCCGTCGACCGCACTCTTCACCGACCAGTACGAACTCACGATGGTGCAGGCGGCCCTCAAGGCGGGCACGGCCGACCGGCGCTCCGTCTTCGAGGCGTTCACCCGACGGCTGCCCGAGGGGCGGCGGTACGGCGTCCTGGCGGGGACCGGACGGGTGCTGGACGCCGTGGAGAACTTCCACTTCGACGACGAGATGATCGCGTTCCTGCGCCAGCAGAAGATCGTGGACGAGCCGACCCTCGAATGGCTGGCGGGCTTCCGCTTCAGCGGTGACATCTGGGGCTACCCGGAGGGCGAGGTCTACTTCCCCGGCTCGCCGGTGCTCCGGGTGGAGGGCTCGTTCGCCGAGTGCGTACTGCTGGAGACGGTGGTGCTGTCGATCCTCAACCACGACTCGGCCATCGCCGCCGCCGCGTCCCGGATGTCGGCCGCCGCCGGCGGCCGGGGCCTGATCGAGATGGGGGCGCGCCGCACGCACGAGCTGGCGGCGGTCGCCTCGGCCCGTGCCGCGTACGTGGGCGGCTTCCACACCACCTCCGACCTGGCGGCGGGCTTCCGCTACGGCATCCCGACCGTGGGCACCAGCGCGCACGCCTTCACCCTGCTGCACGACACCGAGCGGGACGCGTTCCGGGCGCAGGTGGAGTCGCTGGGCCGGGGCACCACGCTGCTGGTGGACACCTTCGACGTGGCCGAGGCGGTCCGGACGGCCGTGGAGGTCGCCGGACCCGAGCTGGGCGCGGTGCGGATCGACTCCGGGGATCTGCTGCTGGTCGCGCACCGGGTGCGGCAGCAGCTGGACGAGCTGGGCGCGACGGAGACGAAGATCGTGGTCACCTCGGACCTGGACGAGTACGCCATCGCCTCGCTGGCCGCCGCTCCGGTGGACGCGTACGGGGTGGGGACGCAGCTGGTCACCGGCAGCGGCAGTCCGACCTGTTCGATGGTCTACAAGCTGGTGGCGCGTGCCGCGTCCGCCGATCCGGCCGCTCCGCTGACGCCGGTGGCGAAGAAGTCGCTGGGCGCCAAGTCGTCGATGGGCGGGCGCAAGTGGGCGGCCCGCCGCCTCGACGCGCAGGGTGTCGCCGAGGCCGAGGTGGTCGGCACCGGTCCCGTACCGGCGGAGCTGGCCGGCCAGGAGCTGCTGGTGGAGCTGGTGCGGGGCGGCGAGGTGGTGGCCCGGGAGTCGCTGGAGGCGGCCCGGGAGCGGCACATCGCGGCGCGCGCGGCGCTCCCGATGTCGGCGCTGCAGCTGTCGCGGGGCGAGCCGGTGCTGCCGACCGAGTACGTCTGAGCCCCGGGGCCCGGCCGGCGATTGGTCCGTACCGGAGGGTACGTACGCCTCCCGCGTCCGCGCCGGCGGACTTAGGCTCGGTACCCGCCGGTACCCACCCCCCGCCGCCATCCGTTCCCCCACCGAAGGACACCCGCCATGAACCGCGCGTTGATCGTCGTGGACGTTCAGAACGATTTCTGTGAGGGCGGCAGCCTCGCCGTCGCCGGCGGCGCCGACGTGGCCGCCGCGATCACCGATCTGATCGGGGAGGCCCAGGCCGGCTACCGCCATGTGGTGGCCACCCGCGACCACCACGTCGACCCGGGTGACCACTTCTCGGCCACGCCCGACTTCGAGCACTCGTGGCCGGTGCACTGCGTGGCCGGTACGGAGGGTGTGGGGTTCCACCCGAACTTCGCGCCCGCAGTGGCCTCCGGGGCGATCGAGGCGGTGTTCGACAAGGGGGCGTACGCGGCGGCGTACAGCGGTTTCGAGGGGCTCGACGAGAACGCGGTGGGGCTGGCGCAGTGGCTCCGCGACCACCAGGTCACCGAGGTGGACGTGGTGGGCATCGCCACCGACCACTGCGTGCGGGCGACCGCGCTGGACGCCGCGCGCGAGGGCTTCGCCACCCAGGTGCTGCTCGACCTGACGGCGGGTGTCGCGGCGGCCACCACCGTGCGGGCCCTGGAGGAGCTCCGCGCGGCGGGTGTGGCGCTGTCGGGCGAACCGGTGGTGGCCCGGCCCGAGTGAGGCGCCGGATCGCGTGGGCGTCGCCGGGGCACCAGGACACGGCCTACGCGGCGGGTCTGGCCGGGCCCGGGTGTCCGGCCGGGCCCATCAGGGCCCGTATGGGGTGCCAGAGCTCCTGGGCGGCCTGTGGGGCGTCCCGCCAGAGCAGGCCGTCCGGGTGGTGCAGCACGGCCGTGATCTCGTCCGGGGTGGGCGGCTGGCTGTTGCCCCGGAGGTAGACGGCGCGCAGCCCGAGGTTGCGCAGCCGGGTGAGGGCGCGGGCCCGGTTCGCCGCGTGGACGAGCACGCGGACGGGGGCGCCGGGACGGGGCCCGTGGGGCGGACGGGCCAGGGTGAGTGCCACCACCACCGAGCCGTCCGGCAATCTGCTGAATCCTCCGCCTGCCATGGTTCGCGCTCCCCCGTGAGACGTTGTGTCAATAAGGATCGGGATAAGAGGCACCTAAACACGATCGGCCGCCGCCCGCTAGAGGGCGACGGCCGATCATGCTCTGACCTGCGGTGATGCGAATTACTTGGTCGAGGGTCCGACCTTCACGGTGATCGTCGAGCCGTTGAGCGGCTCGTCGACGATGGTGAGGCGCGTGTTGGTGTCAGAAACCTTGACGCTTCCGGTCGGGTTCTCCGCGTACCAGTAGGTGCCCTTGTGGTCGTCGAAGAGCGGGACGCCGAGGGACGGCTTGATCTTCAGCGCCACGTCCGCGTTGTGGAGCGTGAAGCCCTGGTTCGGGTACCAGCTGAACGGGGCGTCGAACGGCTGGATCTTGTTGCGCAGGATCGTTCCGTCGGTCCACTTGAGCGGCTTGGCGTGCGAGTCGACCGGCAGGATCAGGCCCTGGCCCGGGTGGGCGGAGGTGTTGTTGTCCGCCTGCGAGGTGTCCCACAGCCAGACCATCAGGCCGTTCTGGTACGAGTAGTGCTCGACCCAGTCCGGGCGGGTGGTGGTGAAGCCGAAGTTGTACGGGCCGACCTTGAGGGTCTCGTCGTACGAGGTGTACTGCCGGTTCTCGGCGATGTAGTACTGCGGGTAGTCGTTGGTGAACGACGCGCCGATCCGCGAGAAGCCCTTCGACGTCCAGCCGTTGTCGTCGCCCTCGGCGTCGTCCGAGAAGATCACGGCACCGTCGGCACTGATGGTGAGGGCGTCGGCGGTGAAGCCCTTGCCGGCCACCCCGCCGTCCGAGGCGTAGCGGAAGCGGAGGTCGATCTTCTGGCCCGCGTAGGCGTCGAGCGGGTACGAGAGCTTCTTGTACACGCCGGACGCGTCGGTCAGGGCCGGCTTGTCGCTGGCGTCGCGCGGCAGCTCCTTGCCGTCGGCCGTGCCGTCGATCGCGGTCCAGTTGGCGCCGCCGTCGGTGGACACCTCGGTGTAGAGGTAGTCGTACTCGGCCTCGATGTCGTACCAGCCCGAGAGGTCGAGCGAGGCGGACGTCTTGCCGGTCAGGTCGACCGAACGGGTCAGCGTGTTCGACAGGTTGTCGCCGCTGCCGCTCCACCACTGCTTGGCGCCCTGGGCGGGCGTGACGACGGAGGTCGTGACCTCCTTGTCGGGCAGGTTGACGACCAGCGCCTGCTTGTTGGCCGTGTTGTACTCCGAAACGCCCAGCTTGTGCGTGGACTTGGTGGCGGCCTTCGCCGTGTCGTAGTCCAGCCAGCCGAGTTGCAGCTTGTCCCAGGCGGTCATGTCGCCGGGGGTGTCGCCGATCTCGCCCTGGCCGCGGCCGAGCCAGGAGCCCGCCGACATCAGGGACCAGAAGCCGACCGAGTTCTCGCCGCCGCCGGAGGTGTCGTAGAGGTCCGGCAGGCCGAGGTCGTGGGCGTACTCGTGGGCGAAGACGCCCAGTCCGCCGTTCTCGGGCTGGACGGTGTAGTCGCCGACCCAGATGCCGGTGTCGCCGATCTGCGCGCCACCCGCCTTGTTGCCGGCGGGGCCGGTCGCCCCGGCGTTGGTGCCGTACGCGTACCAGCGGTGCGCCCAGATGGCGTTCTCGCCCTGGACACCGCCGCCGGCCGACTCGTCCTCGCCGGCGTGGACCATCTGGAAGTGGTCGATGTAGCCGTCGGGCTCGTTGAAGTTGCCGTCGGCGTCGTAGTCGTAGCGGTCCCACTGGTCGTACTGGGCCAGGTCGGCCTTGATCTGCTCCGTGGTGGAGCCCTTGGCCTTCTGGTCGGCGGCCCACGCGTTGACACCGTCGCGGACGGCGTCCCACACGCTGGCGCAGCTGCTGGCGCCGCAGTAGTTGGAGCCGTAACGGGCCTCGTTGTAAGGGATCTTGACCCAGTCGGAGACCTCGCCGTTGACCGAGTAGCGGCCGGAGGAGGTCTTCTCGTAGTACTTGGTCAGCGAGTTGGAGGTCGCGCTGGTGCCGAAGTACAGCTCCTGGAAGTGCGCCTGGTTGTAATCGGCCTGCCAGGCGGTGCTGTTGTCCTTCTTCGGGTCGGGCTGGGCGATCTGGTTGTGCGCCGGACCGGGCGTGCCGCCGTACTTGACGACCGGCGCCTCGGGGCCGGAGCCGTCCGGGTCGAACAGGGTCGAGTTGTCCACCTGGTCACCGAACTCGACCAGGATGGTGAAGATCTTGTCGGTCTTCTCGCGGCCGAGCTCGACGTACTTCTTGTCGTCGAGCTTGACGACCTTGGAGCCGCCGCGGTCGGTCACCTTCTTGTCGCCCGAGATGACCTGTTCCAGCGCAGCCTGGCGTTCGCTGTTCTGCTTCTCGCTGAACGGGCCTTCGAGGTTGTGCTCTTCGGCCTTCTCGGGAGCCGGGTCGTGGCTCTTCACGACGGGCGCGCCCGTCGGTGCCGACTGCACTGCCTGCGCGACGAAGAACGTCGACGCGGTGGCCGCGCTCGCGGCCATGGCCACGACGACTGCGGCAGCGCGGAGGCCGCTTCTCTTACTGGTCACCTGATGTCCTCCCCGGGCGTTCGCGTACGCGGCCAGGGGGTGACTGGGGGCCGCGTACACGTGGACGCGTCACAAGTGACGACATTCGATCGGAGTTGCTGGAGAAAAGACAGATCTTGACTTGTACCGGCCAAGTGCACTATGCAGGAGCCGCCTTCCGGTATTCGGACAATCACAGCTCGGCCAACCGGCGCGCCCTGGAGCCGCATCGGCGCATGTCGTGAGCCAATGCGCCCCCCCGTGCACCGGCGTTGGGGTGAGGCAAGGCTTATCCGCCTCCCTCACGGGCATCCACCGTCCAGGCCCTCGGGGCCGTCCCGCCGTGTGGGCGGGCCCCTCATCCGACGCCCCCCAGGACGGATACCGCCATGCCGCGTCCGACTGCCGCACAACTCGTCTACGGTTGCGCCACCGTCGTCCTCGTCACCTTCGCCCTGCTGCTGCTCTCCGGCGCCTCGTCGGCCGCCGAGGTGGGCGTCGTCTGCCTCGCGGCACTGGTGCTGGGCGTGCTGGTGGCGGTGGCCGTGCCGGCGCCCCGCTGGGGCCGCGGACCGCTCCCGTCCGGCGCGGCCCGCCCGTACCGGACCCCCGCCCGCGCCTCCCGGGAGAGCGACACCACCGCCGGGGAACGCGTCGGCGGACACGCGCGGCACTGACCTCCCACGCGCCGGCCTCCCGTGCGCGGGCGCCGGCGCCCGCCCGGCGCACCGCTCAGCGGACACTGACCACGACCGTCTTGGCCGCCTTGTCCTGCAGGCCCTGCCGGTACGGCTTGTCGGTGAACATCAGCACGATGTTGATGAGCCACCACAGGCACGGGCAGCACAGCAGCGCCGGGAGCCAGAGCACGACCGCGCGCATCAGCGAGGCGTTGGTGGGGGGCACGCTGCCGTCGCTCAGCATCGCGACGCGCAGCTTCAGCAGCCTCTTGCCGGGGGTGCGGCCGTCCTTGTGCGTGAAGTAGGTGTCGTACCCGACGTAGCAGACCAGCGCGATCAGCGACCAGATCAGCTGGTGCCCGCTGTACGTGTTGGTGACGGCGTTGCCCACGTCGCTGTCGCCGTTGTCGGAGGTGACGTCGACCGCGCCGCCGAAGGGCAGCGAGATCAGATAGAGCGGGATCGAGATGATCAGGAAGTCGATCAGCCGCGCCAGGATGCGCGTCCCCTGCGCGCCGAGCGGCGGCATCCCCGCGAGCGGGTCCGCGCCGCCGTACGGGCCGCCGCCGTACGGCCCCGGGTCGTAGGGCGGCGGAGGCGGGGGCGGGGGTGGCGGCGGTGCGCCGTCGTACGGCGAGCCCGACGACGGCGGGGGGTCCTGCGGCTTCTTGAGGAACGGATCGTCGTCCTCGGGCGGCTGGCCGGGCGTCGGCGCGTCGTTGCTCATGCGGGCAGTGCACCCCGCCGGGCACCGCCCCGCAACGGCTCAGGTGCTTTCGAGTGACGGACCGTCAGCCACTGGGGGCGGTGACGGCCGGCCCCGGCCCGTCACCCGCCCGTACGTGACAGCCGGTCAGCCCGCGACGAAGGTACGGGCCGCCTTGTCGTGCCAGCACTGGCGCCAGGGCCGGTCGAACAGGCACCACGCGGCGTCGAGCACCCCGATCACCAGCAGCCCGAGGAGACCGTGGACGAGCCAACGGCGCACCGCCGCCCCCAGGGTGGGCACGTCCTGCGACTCGACGTCGCGGACCTGGATGCCGAGGAGCTTCTTGCCGAGCGTCCGGCCCCACTTCGCGGTCGGCAGCGCCTCCAGCAGGAAGCCGACGACGAGGAACGCGGCGAGCACCCCGCCGAGCTGCCCGGTGGTGGTGGAGTCCAGCAGATGGACCGTCACCGTGCGGCCGGAGAGCTTCGCGGCCTCGATCTTCGCGTCCATGTGGTCGATGGCCGCCGTGACCAGCGGGAATCCGGCCGCGCCGACGAGCGCGCCCAGCACCACCGAGTCGACGACCCGGGCGACGAGCCGACGGCCGAGCCCGGCGGGCCGGCCCGCCGTCCGGGCGCGGGCCATCTGCTGGAACGGGTCGTCCACCGGCGGCTTCCACGGCACGACAGGCTGCTCCGCCGCCTGCGGCCCGGCGGCCCCGGGTCCTCCGTAGGGCCCGGAACCGGCGGCGGCCGGCGCCTGCTGCGCGGCCTGCTGTGCTGCCTGCTGCGCGGCCTGCTGGGCCGCTTGCGGTGGCTGGTACGCCTGCGGAGCCCGCTGGGCCTGGGGGGCCTGGGGCGCCTGCTGCTGGGGCTGGTACGCCTGCGGAGCCTGCTGGATCCGGGGGGCCTGGGGCGCCTGCTGGGCCTGGGGGCCCTGCTGCGCCCAGGAGGTGGCGCCCTGTCCGGGTCCTGCCTGGGCGCCCTGGGCGCGGAAGGCGTCGCGCACCGGAGCGGCGGACTGCTGCTGCGCGGGCTGCTGCTGCGCGGGCTGCGGTTGCGCGGTCTGCGGCTGCGCGGTCTGCGGCTGCGCGGCCTGCTGCGGCTGGGGCACGGCGGGCGACGGGGCGCCGGAGCGGGCGTCGGGCGCGGCGTGGACCGGGCCGTCGTGGCCGCCGTCACGTCCGGCGGGCAGTGCGGCGGGTGCGGCGCCGTGCGGCAGCGCGGGGCGGCGCGGGTCCGGGCCCGCCTCGACGGCGCGCGGGCCGGCTCCGCCGCGGGCGCCCTGGCCGGGCACCTGGGCCTCGCCCGGGCCGCCGCCCCAGGAGACGCGCCGGTCGGCGTCGTTGCCGAAGCCGGCCTGCCGGGCCGAGTCGGCCTGCCAGGCGGAGGCGGGCTCGGGCTGGTGGGCGCGCTCGACGGGGAGGCCGCCGGGGTGGACCGGGGCCTGCTGGGACGGGTCGAACCGGGCTGCGGCGGCGGCCTCCTGGGCCGCTTCCTCCTCGTCGAAGAAGACCGGTCCGGTCTCCTCCACGGGGGCGGCGGCTCCGGGGTGCGCCGCCGCGGGCACCCCCGCGTCGGAGGCGTTCACGTCCTGCCCCGGTGCGGGGCGGCTCGTCCCGGGAACCCACGAAGCGCCGTTCCAGTAGCGGACGTAGCCGGGGATGGAGGGGTCGGGGTAGTACCCCTCACGGGGGCGTTCGTCACCGGGTGCCGGAGTTGGCGCGCTCATCAGCGGGTCCCGTATCTCTTCGTAGCCGCAACACAAGAGTCAACATCTATCAGACCACCGCCTTCCCCCGGGCCGGTCCTGGCGTTTGGGCCACTTTCAGGTCGCTTCGAAGATTTTCTCTTCAAGTCGCGTCATCGCGGACGGGGAGCGCGCTCTCTCCTTGTGCGGGCCGGTCGCGGGACCGGTCCCTGGGCATCGAAAGGTCGTGCATCTCATGCGCAACGTCGTGGAACGTGAGCTGGAACTGAAGCTGGTCCTGTCGCCCGAGCGCTCCATTCCCGTACCCGCCCGGTTGACGTACCGGGCGGACGACCCGTACGCCGTGCACATCGTCTTCCATGTCGGCTCGGAGTCCCCGGTGCACTGGACGTTCGCGCGGGAGCTGCTGATCGAGGGGGTGTTCCGGCCGTGCGGGCACGGGGACGTGCGGATCTGGCCGACGAAGGTCGGGCACCGGGACGTCATCTGTGTCGCGCTGAGCTCCCCGGACGGCAACGCCCTGCTGGAGGTTCCGTCCGCGTCGGTGTCGGCGTGGCTGGAACGGACCCTCTGCGTGGTCCCGCCGGGCACGGAGAACGAAGGCCCCTGGGGGGAGTTGCTCGAACAGGAGCTCGCCGAGCTGCTCTCCCCGCTGCCCGCCGAGGACCTGTGGCTCGCCGATCCGTTCGGTCCGGACGACGCGCCCCAGGACTCCAACGAGGCGTGAGGGTGGCGGCGGAGGCGGGTGGTTCAGAAGAGCTTGCCCGGGTTGAGGATGCCGAGCGGGTCGAAGGCGGCCTTGATCCCGCGCTGCAACTCGATGCCCATCGGGCCGAGTTCCCGGGCGAGCCACTCCTTCTTGAGGACGCCGACGCCGTGTTCGCCGGTGATGGTGCCGCCCAGTTCGAGGCCGAGCGCCATGATCTCGTCGAAGGACTCGCGGGCCCGGCGGGACTCGTCGGGGTCGGCGGGGTCGAAGCAGACGACGGGGTGGGTGTTCCCGTCGCCCGCGTGGGCGCAGACGCCGATGGTGAGTCCGTACTTCTCGGCGACGGCGGCGGTCCCCTCGATCATCTCGCCGAGCCGCGAGCGCGGTACGCAGACGTCGTCGATCATCGTGGCGGGCTTGACGGTCTCCAGTGCGGTGAGCGACATCCGGCGTGCCTGGAGCAGGAGTTCGGACTCGGCGACGTCGTCGGCGGGGACCACTCCGGTGGCACCGGCCCCGGTGCAGAGCGCGCCGACGGCGGCGAGGTCGGCGGGGGCGTCGGGCGTGTCGAAGGCGCAGAGGAGGAGCGCCTCGGTGGATTCGGGCAGGCCCATGTGGGCCATCGCGTTCACCGCGCGGACCGTCGTACGGTCCATCAGTTCGAGGAGTGACGGGGCGTGTCCCCGCTCCATGATCCGGCAGACGGCGTCGCAGGCCGCCGCCGCCGAGGGGAACTCCGCCGCGAGCACGAGTTGGCGCGGCGGCTTGGGGCGGAGCGCGAGGACGGCCTTGACGACGATGCCGAGGCTGCCCTCGGAGCCGACGAAGAGCCGGGTGAGGTCGTATCCGGCCACGCCCTTGGCGGTGCGGCGGCCGGTGGTGAGGAGGCGCCCGTCGGCGAGGACGACGTCGAGGCCGAGTACGTACTCGGCGGTGACGCCGTACTTGACGCAGCACAGGCCGCCGGAGGCGGTGCCGATGTTCCCGCCGATGGTGCACGTCTCCCAGCTGGAGGGGTCCGGCGGGTAGGAGAGGCCGTGTTCGCCCACGGCGCGGGAGAGGGCGGCGTTGACGACGCCCGGTTCGACGACGGCGATCCGGTCGACGGCGCTGATCTCCAGGATCCGGTCCATCTTCACCAGGGAGAGCACCACGCACCCCTCGGAGGCGTTGGCGGCGCCGGAGAGGCCGGTCCGGGCGCCCTGCGGCACCACCGGGACGCGCAGCGCGTGCGCGGTGCGCATGACGTGCTGGACCTGTTCGACGGTGCGCGGGAGCACGACCGCCAGGGGCGCTCCGGCGTCGCAGAAGCTCGCCATGTCGCGCGCGTACGAGGCGGTGACGTCGGGGTCGGTGAGGAGGGCCTCGGCGGGCAGGCCCGCCCGAAGCCGTGCGAGGAGATCGTCCCGGTGGTCCATGCTTCCACCCTGGCACCCGGCGGCCAATGGCGTGAACCCGTCTGCGGCTGCTGTTCCGGAGCGCGGTGTGCTCTTCGTACTGACGCAAAGTGATCGTATGGATGTCATGCCGCAGCAGGACCCGGATGCCCGCACGATGCCGTCCGTCCCTCCCCGCCCGCACGACGGGCCCGAGTGGGAGGCGCCGCCCGAGGGCGGACCGCCCCGGGACCCGGCGGACGGGGACCCGCCCCCCGACGGCCCCGAGGTGCAGCCCCCGCCCCCCACCCTGCGCACCTCGCTGCGGCGGGCCGCGGTCGGGGCGGTGGCCGCCGGGGTGCTGGTGGCGGGCGCGCTGGTGGCCGTACCGGAGGACGCCCCGGCCCCCGCGGCGGCACCGGGGGCGGCGGACCGGGCCCGGTCGGCGGCGACCGCCGGGGCACCGGCCTCGCTCTCCGACCTGACGGCCCTGATCGGCGACCGGCAGAGCTGGGTGCGCGGTCACCCGGCGGACGCCCCGGCCTGGGCGGCGCTCGGTTCGGCGTACGTGGAATGGGCCCGGCGGTCCGCGGACTTCGGGTACTACCCGCGCGCCGAACAGGCCCTGAAGCGCTCGCTGGCGGCCGAGCCGGGCGACCGCGGCAACGGCGCCGCGTGGGTGGGACTGGCCGAACTCGCCGACGCCCGGCACGACTTCCTGGCGGCGAAGAAGTGGGGCGAGACGGTCCGCGACCGCGCGCCCGCCACCTGGACCGTCTACCCGGCGCTGATCGACGCGTACAACGGGCTCGGCGACTACGAGGCGGCCGGCACGGCCACCGAGAAGTTCGCCGCCCTGCGCAAGGGCGCGCCCGCCCTGGGCCGTACCGCCGAGCTGTACCGCGACCGGGGCTGGCGCGAGGACGCGCTCGCCACCGCGCAGGAGGCCGCCGACCGCTCCGTCACCCCCGCGCAGAAGGCGGAGGCCCTGCACCGGCTCGGCGACCTGGCCCGCGAGCGCGGCGAGGCCGGGGAGGCGCTGGCGCAGTACGACGCGGCGCTCCGCGTCGACCGGGGCCACAACGCCTCGCTCGCCGGACGGGCCCGCGCGCTGACCGCCCTCGGCCGCACCGACGAGGCGCTCGCGGAGTACCAGCGGGTGCTCCAGCGTCTGCCGCGCCCGGAGTACGCCCTCGAACTCGCCGAGCTGTACGAGTCGTTGGACCTCGACGGGGACGCCGCCAGCCAGTACGCGGCGTTCCTGAAGATGGCCGCGGCGGCGGAGCGGAACGGTGTGGACGAGACGCTGCCGCTGGCCCGCTACGAGAGCGACCACGGCGACCCGGAGGCGGCCGTGGCGCGGCTGCGCACCGCGTGGGAGGGGCAGCGGCGGGGTTCGGAGGTCGCGGACGCGCTCGGCTGGGCGCTGCACCGGGCGGGCAACTCGGAGGAGGGCATGGAGTTCGCCCTGAAGGCGGCCGACAGCGGGATCCGCAGCGCCTCGTACGCGTACCACCTGGGCATGATGGAGGCCGAGTCGGGCGACGTCGGGGCGGCCCGCCGCCATCTGGAGGAGGCCCTGCGCACCGACCCGGCGTTCTCGCCGCTGGACGCCCCTGCGGCCCGGCGGGCGCTGGACGGACTGGGCGAGCCGGCCGGGGGCGGCCCGCAGGACCTGCAGGCCGCCCCGGACCCTGATCCGGCGGAGGAGGCGGAGGCGGAGGCGGCCCCCGAGCCGCGGCGGGAGGCACCGGCGGCACCCGCGGAACCCGCCGCGCCCCCGGCCCCGGCACCCGCCGCTTCCGCCGCGCCCGCGCCGAAGGCCCCCGCGGCTCCGGCGCCCGCGCCGTCCGCCGATGCGGCCGCCGCGCCTGCCGCATCGGCCGGGCCGAAGCAGGGCGCCCCGGCCGCCTGAGGGGCCGGCGCCCGCGTCGCCCGGCACGTGCCCCCTCAGTCGCGGGTGGCGGTGGCGTCGCCGTTGACGGTGCGGAGCGTCAGGCCGGGGCCGGTCGCGTCGGCGGTGGTGGGCAGGGTCACCGAGGTGGTGCCGTTGCGGGTGGTGGCGGCGACGCGGTAGGCGGGGGCGGTGTGCGGCAGCGACACACGGACCGAGCCGTTGGTGGTGGCGGCGGTGAGGGGGGACGGCGCGGTGGCGTTGGCGAGGGTCACGTCCCCGTTGACCGTTCCGGCGTCCAGGCGGCCGGAGCGCAGGTCTCCGGCGCGTACGGAGCCGTTGCGGGTGGTGAGCCGGACGGTGGCGCCGTCCCGCCCGGACCGTACGACGGTCACGTCCCCGTTGACGGTGGTGAGGTCCAGCGGCGAGGCGACCCCCGCCACGTCGATGCCCGCGTTCCGGGCGGTGACGGTGACCGAGGCGACGGCGGGCACGTCGACCGAGGGCATCCGGGGGCACGCCCCGTCCCTGGCGCTGTCACCGTCCCGGTCGCCGTCATCTCCGTCGCCGTCGTCGCCGTCCGCGTCGCGGCAGGTCAGGTCGAGCACCCAGGTGTCGCCCCGGTGCGACCAACGGGCCCGTATCCGCTGGTCGGTGGCGGCGCGCTCTCCGTCGGCCGGACGCAGCCGCACCCCGTTCTCCGTGGTGATCACCAGCCGGGTGTCCCCGCCGAGGTCCGGGGCGGTGACCGCTTCGGGGTGCGTCCGGAAGTCCCCGTCGTGTCCGTCGCACGCGGCGAGGAGCGGGAGAACCGCCAGCAGGGGGGCCAGGCGGCGTACCGCCCGGGAGGGAGTGGCGTTCATGGTGCCCGTCTTCCCCGGGACGGGCCGTCCATGACGCACGCGGGGCCCGCACCCCAAGCCGGGGGCGCGGGCCGCCTGCCGGCGCGCACCGGCTCAGAGGTTCCCGCGCCGCTCCTGCTCGCGCTCGATCGCCTCGAAGAGGGCCTTGAAGTTGCCCTTGCCGAAGCCCATCGAGCCGTGCCGCTCGATCATCTCGAAGAAGACGGTCGGCCGGTCCTGGACCGGCTTGGTGAAGATCTGGAGCAGGTAGCCGTCCTCGTCGCGGTCGACCAGGATCTTCAGCTCGCGCAGGGTCTCCACCGGGACGCGGGTCTCGCCGGCCCATTCGCCGAGGGTGTCGTAGTACGAGTCGGGGGTGTCCAGGAACTGCACACCGGCGGCGCGCATCGCGCGGACGGAGGCGACGATGTCGTTGGTGGCGAGCGCGATGTGCTGGACGCCGGCGCTTCCGTAGAACTCCAGGTACTCGTCGATCTGCGACTTCTTCTTCGCGACGGCGGGTTCGTTGATCGGGAACTTGACCTTCAGGGTGCCGTCCGCGACGACCTTCGACATCAGGGCGGAGTACTCGGTGGCGATGTCGTCGCCGACGAACTCCTTCATGTTGGTGAAGCCCATGACCTGGTTGTAGAAGGCCACCCACTCGTTCATCCGGCCGAGTTCGACGTTGCCGACGCAGTGGTCGACGGCCTGGAAGGTGCGCTTCGCCGGGGGCTGGACGATCGGGTCGGCGGCGGCGAAGCCCGGGAGGTAGGGGCCGTCGTAGCCGCCGCGCTCGACGAGGGTGTGGCGGGTGCTGCCGTACGTGGCGATGGCGGCGAGGACGACCGTGCCGTGCTCGTCCTTGAGCTCGTACGGCTCGGTGATGCCCCGCGCGCCGTGCTCGACGGCGTACGCGTACGCGGCGCGGGCGTCGGGGACCTCGATGGCGAGGTCGATCACGCCGTCGCCGTGGGCCGCGACGTGCTCCTGGAGGAAGGTGCCCCGGTCGGTGGACGCCTTGACGACGGAGGTGAGGACGAAGCGGGCGGAGCCGTTGGTGAGGACGTAACTCGCGGTCTCGCGGCTGCCGTTCTCCGGTCCGGAGTAGGCGGTCAGCTTCATGCCGAAGGCCGTCGAGTAGTAGTGGGCGGCCTGTTTGGCGTTGCCCACGGCGAAGACGACCGCGTCCATCCCCTTCACCGGGAAGGGGTCGGCCCGCCGGGCGGTGTCGGGAGTGGTGTGCAGGGTCTCTGTCATGGTCCGAGACTCCCCCCGTGCGGCAAGGTGCGCAACAGTTCGCGATTCGGCTGCACAATCCGTCCAGTGGTCCGCCAGGATGGGCGGGCTGTCTGTACATGATGACCATCACATCCGAAGGGCCGGGGCGCACCGTGGGAATCGACCGTCTGGACGGGGAACTGATCGTGCTGCTGGCCCGGGAGCCCCGGATCGGGGTACTGGAGGCGTCCCGGCGCCTCGGTGTGGCGCGCGGGACGGTGCAGGCGCGCCTCGACCGTCTTCAGTCGAATGGAGTCATCCGGGGGTTCGGGCCGGAGGTGGATCCTGCGGCGCTCGGGTACCCGGTCACCGCCTTCGCGACGCTGGAGATCAAACAGGGGCAAGGCGCCGACGTGCGGGCCCACTTGGCGGGCGTACCGGAGGTGCTGGAGCTGCACACGACGACCGGTCACGGGGACATGCTGTGCCGTCTCGTGGCGCGTTCGAACGCCGATCTTCAGCGCGTCATCGACCGGGTTGTCGGTTTTGATGGCATCGTCCGGGCCTCCACGGCGATCGTCATGGAGAACCCCGTCCCGCTGCGCGTCATCCCGCTCGTGGAGCAGGCCGCGAGGGACACCGACTGATCCGAGGGAGTGCGTCGCTTGAGCTTCTGGGAGTACGTGACGACCCGGCACCAGCAACTGCTCACCGACGCGTTCCAGCACGTCAGTGCCGTCTTCCAGTGCATGGTCATCGCGACGGTGCTGGGGGTGGTGATCGGGGTGGTCAGCTACCGCAGCGGCTGGGGCGGTTCGTTCGCCATCACGTCGACGGCGACGATCCTGACCATTCCGTCGCTGGCCGCGATCGGTCTGCTGATCCCGCTGGTCGGGCTGGGTGTGGCGCCGACCGTGATCACCCTGACGATGTACGGGCTGCTGCCCATCGTCCGTAACTCCATCGTGGGGCTGCGCGGGGTGGACCCGTCGCTGGTGGACGCGGCGAAGGGCATCGGGATGTCGCGGATCGCGCGGCTGTGCCGGGTGGAACTGCCGCTCGCCTGGCCGCCGATCCTCACCGGCATCCGGGTCGCCACCCAGATGCTGATGGGCATCGCCGCGATCGCCGCGTACGCCTCGGGGCCGGGGCTCGGCAACGAGATCTTCCGGGGCATCGCCTCGCTGGGCAGCGCCAACGCGATCAACCAGGTCCTCGCGGGCACGCTCGGCATCGTCATTCTCGCGCTTCTCTTCGACGCCGCGTACGTGCTGCTCGGGCGGCTGACCATTCCCAGGGGGATCCGTGTCTGAGACCGCTGCCGACGCCACCGCCGAGCCCGACGCTCCGGCCGAGACCTCCGGGGCGACGATCCAGCTGGAGGAGCTCACCAAGCTGTACCCGGGCAACCCGAACCCGGCCGTGGAGAACGTCTCCATGGACATCAAGGCGGGCGAGACGGTGATCTTCGTGGGCCCGTCCGGCTGCGGCAAGTCGACCACCCTGAAGATGATCAACCGGCTGATCGAGCCGTCGTCCGGCCGGATCAGGATCGGTGACGAGGACGTCACCGACATGGACCCGGTGAAGCTGCGCCGGAAGATCGGGTACGCGATCCAGTCCTCGGGGCTCTTCCCGCACATGACGGTCGCCGACAACATCGCCCTCGTCCCGAAGATGGTCGGCTGGTCGAAGCGGAAGGTGAAGGACCGGGTCGAGGAGATGCTCGACCTGGTCGGCCTCGACCCCAGGGAGTTCCACGGCCGCTACCCGCGCCAGCTCTCCGGGGGCCAGCAGCAGCGCGTGGGCGTGGCGCGGGCGCTCGCCGCGGACCCGCCGGTGCTGCTGATGGACGAGCCGTTCGGGGCCGTCGACCCGATCACCCGCGACCATCTCCAGGACGAGCTGATCCGGCTCCAGCACGAGCTGCACAAGACGATCGTGTTCGTCACCCACGACTTCGACGAGGCGATCAAGCTCGGCGACCGGATCGCGGTGCTGCGGGAGCGTTCGCACATCGCGCAGTTCGACACCCCGGAGGCGATCCTCACCAACCCGACCGACGACTTCGTCTCCGGGTTCGTCGGCGCGGGCGCGGCGCTGAAGCGGCTCAACCTCACCCGGGTCCGGGACGTGGGGGTCGCCGACTTCCCCACGGTGACCGTGGACGACCCGCTCCAGGACATCTTCAACAAGCTGCGCAGCGGCCCGCACAACGAGCTGCTGATGCTGGACCGCAAGAACCGCCCGTACAAGTGGCTGCGGCGCGGCGACCTGATGCGGGCGCGCGGTTCGCTCGCGCGGGCCGGGCAGCTGGTGCACGACACGGTGACCCGGGACGCCACA
Source organism: Streptomyces sp. NPDC001493 (assembly GCF_053597235.1). Classification (NCBI taxonomy): domain Bacteria; kingdom Bacillati; phylum Actinomycetota; class Actinomycetes; order Kitasatosporales; family Streptomycetaceae; genus Streptomyces; species Streptomyces sp. NPDC001493. The sequence goes on along the minus strand of NZ_JBSFHV010000012.1, from coordinate 92,390 downwards.
CTGCACGACGCGCTGGAGGCGGTGCTCACCGACAGCGGCGGGCGGGCCGCGGTGACCGGGCGGCGCGGGGAGTTCGTCGGGGTGGTGGACATGCGCATCCTGATGGACAACGTGCAGGAGCTGCTGGAGGCGGACCGGCTCGCGGCGATGGAGCACCAGCACGAGCTGGAGGAGCTGCGCAGCCATCAGACGGAGCAGGAGCTGGAGGGGGGTGGCGGCGCGTGAGCCCGAGCAGCCGCCAGGGCCGCGACTCGTCCGGCCGGGAGGCGATGCCGACCCGGCCGCCGGGCGAGCACGACGTCAAGGGGAAGGCGTTCCGGGACGAGGAGAGCGAGCCGCCCCCTCCCCCGGCGCGCCCGCCGCGCCGGATCACCTGGCAGAAGCTGGTGGTGCTGCCGCTGGTGCTGGCCGCGGTGCTGGTGGCGACGTACTTCTGGATCAACACGATCACCCTGGACTCCATCGCGGAGAACTCGATCGCGGGCGACACGGTGGAGCTGCGCTGGTGGCAGCACGTGCGGCTGACGGCGATCTCGACGTTCTGGGTGCTGATCATCGCCATTCCGCTGGGCATCGCGCTGACCCGCCGGGGTCTGTCGCGGTCCGCCCCCCTCTTCACCGCGATCGCCAACATCGGCCAGGCCACCCCGGCGATCGGCCTGCTGGCCCTGCTGGTGATCTGGCTGGGCATCGGCCCGTCCACGGCGATCACCGGCATGGTGATCTACGCGGTGCTGCCGGTGCTCTCCAACACGGTGGCGGGGCTCAAGTCGATCGACCCGACGCTGGTGGAGGCCGCGCGGGGCATCGGGATGTCGGGGAGGGGGACGCTGGCGAAGGTGGAGCTGCCGCTCGCCGTCCCGCTGATCCTGGCGGGAGTGCGGACGGCCCTGGTGCTGAACGTGGGTACGGCGACGCTGGCCACGTTCGGCGGCGGCGGCGGGCTCGGCGACCTGATCACCTCGGGCATCCAGACGCAGCGCATGCCGGTGCTGGTGCTGGGGTCGGTGCTGACGGTGGTGCTGGCGCTGCTGGTGGACTGGCTGGCCTCGCTGGTGGAGCTGGTGCTGACGCCGCGCGGACTGGAGGCACCATGAGGACGCGGGCGGGCTCCGGAGGCGCGGGGCGGTACGGGCCCGGGATCGCGGGACTGCGGTACGGGCCCGGGGTTACGGGGCGGCGGTACGGGTCCGGGGTCGCGGGGCGGCGGTACGGGTCCGGGGTCGCGGGGCGCGGTGGGCGCGGGGCCCTGCGCCGGCGTGCCGGGGCGGCGGGGGCCGTGCTGCTGGCGCTGGTGCTCGCCGGGTGCGGGCTGAAGAGCGGGTCGCCGATGGCGGACGAGGTGGAGCCGGGTTCGGTGGGCGCCGGCGAGCCGCTGAAGGGCGCCTCGCTCACGGTCACCTCGAAGAACTTCAGCGAGAACATCATCCTCGGTCAGATGATCGGCCTGGTCTTCAAGGCGGCCGGTGCCGAGGTGCTGGACCGCACCAACCTCCCGGGCTCGATCAGCGCCCGCGAGGCCATCGTGCAGGGTGACGCCGACGCGATGTACGAGTACACGGGCACCGGCTGGATCACCTACCTCGGCAACGCGGAGCCGATCGACGATCCCGAGGAGCAGTGGAAGGCGGTACGCGACGCCGACCGGCGCAACGGGGTGACCTGGCTCCCCCAGTCGACCCTCAACAACACCTACGCGCTCGCCATCAGCCGGAAGAACAACGCGAAGTACAAGCTGAAGGACCTGTCCGACGTGGCGGCACTGGCGAAGAAGAACCCGTCGGCGGTGACGGTCTGCGTGGAGAACGAGTTCGCCTCCCGGGACGACGGTCTGCCGGGGATGGAGAAGGCGTACGGGATGTCCCTGCCCGCCGCGAACATCCGCAAGATGGACGCCGGGATCATCTACACCCAGGTCTCCAAGTCCAACTCCTGCCTGCTGGGCGAGGTCTTCACGACCGACGGCCGGATCAAGGCCATGAATCTGGACGTGCTCGCCGACAACAAGCACTTCTTCCCGAACTACAACGCGGCGCCGGTCATCCACACCGCGACCTTCGACAAGTACCCGGTGATCGCGGACCTGCTGGACCCGGTGAGCGCGAAGCTGACCACCGAGGTCGCCCAGGAGCTCAACGCCAAGGTGGACGTGGAGGGCGCGGACCCGCACACGGTGGCGCTGGAGTGGCTGGTGGAGGAGGGGTTCATCAAGGAGGGGTGAGGGGCGGGGAGCCCGTGCCCCGCCCCTGCCTCCGGCGTCCCCCGTGCTCAGCAGCTGGGGACGCTCGCGCCGCGGTCCAGGGCGTCGAGCGCGGACACCGCACCCTTGAGGGTGGTGACCGGGATCAGCTTCAGGCCCTTCGGGAGCTCCGCCGTCGCCGCGCCGCACTCGGCCTTCGGGACGAGGAAGACGGTCGCCCCGTCGCGCCGGGCGGCCTGGGTCTTCAGGGAGACTCCGCCGACCGCTCCGACCGTGCCGTCCGCCGCGATGGTGCCCGTACCGGCGATGGTGCGGCCGCCGGTGAGGTCGCCGCCGGAGCCGTTGCCGTCGAGCTTGTCGATGATGCCGAGGGCGAGGAAGAGGCCGGCGCTGGGGCCGCCGATGTCGCCGAGGTCGAGGGAGAACGTCATCGACCCCTGCGCGCGGTCGAGGTAGTTCAGGGCCGCGTCGACGGCGACGTCCTGGGACTCCTTCATGTCGTTCAGGTTGTGCTGCTCGATCTGCTTCACGGAGCCGCCGGTCGGGTAGACCGAGTCGCGGGACATGACCGCCCGGTCCGTACGGAACCAGCTGTCGACCAGGTCGCCGATGCGCACGTCCGCGGTGGGTCCGGTGGCGACGATCGTCGTCATCCGCAGCTGGCCCTCGGTGGTGCGGGTGGGCGCGCCGGTGATGGTGATCACGGGCTTCCCGCCGGCCTCGCCGAGGACGTTCGCCGTGGTGCCCGGCTGGGCCAGCGTGAACGGCAGCGGGGCGAGGGCGGCGGTCCCGAACAGGGCGAGCACCGGCAGCGCGCAGAGCGCGAGGGTGCGGGGGCGCGTAAGACGAAGGGGCACCCGGCCAATCTATCGGTCGGTGTGCCCCGTCCCGGGCGCCGGGCCCGGAGGCCCGGCCCGCCGGGGCTGTCGGCCCAAATCATACGAAACCGAAGGATCGTGAACCTGTCAGTAATAAAGCGCCGTCGGGGAACCCCTCATCTCAGGGCGTCGGCGACCTCCCGGGCCGCGTCCAGCACACGGGGGCCGACCCGTTCCGGGATGCAGTCCGCGAGCATGACCACGCCCACACTGCCCTCCACCCCGGAGACCCCGACCAGCGGTGCGGCGGCGCCGCTGGCGCCCGCCTCCAGCTCGCCCTGGGTGAGGGTGTAGCCGGGGTGGTCCACGACGGTGCGCTGCCGCGCGGAGAGGATGGCCCGCCCCGCGGCGCCCTGGTCGAGGGGGTGACGGAAGCCCGGCCGGTACGCCACGTGGTAGTCGGTCCAGGTGGGCTCCACGACGGCGACGGCGAGCGCGTCCGAACCGTCGACGAGCGTCAGGTGGGCGGTGGCCCCGATGTCCTCGGCCAGCGAGCGCAGCGCGGGCAGCGCCGCCTCGCGTACGAGGGGGTGCACCTGGCGCCCCAGGCGCAGCACGCCGAGTCCGACCCTGGCCCGGCCGCCGAGGTCGCGGCGTACGAGGGTGTGCTGTTCGAGTGTGGCCAGCAGACGGTAGACGACCGTGCGGTTGACGCCGAGCCGGTTGGACAGCTCGGTGACGGTAAGCCCGTGGTCGGTGTCGGCAAGCAGTTTGAGGACACGTAGTCCTCGGTCGAGTGTCTGGGAAGTCTCCGCGGTCACAACCCGTCCCCTCCGAGGGTGAGCGACGGCGGCCGGCTCCACGCACACGCGACGCCGGTCCCAGCGGCGACGCACGGAGAGGCCGCCGGTCTGGCCTGGCCGCCCCGCGATTCCACCGTCGCCCGGAGGCGCGGTGCGTACGGATGACGGCCTGGTACCGGCTGCGCTCCGCGGCGACATTGCCACGGGGCGTTCACATATGTTCGGACAGTAGCGAGGCAGTCCGCTGAGCGGAAGACCTCGTCCAGAATCCGGTCCGCCGCCGCTCCTCCCCCGTATAACCGCCGGTCAGCGCGAGACCGTCCGGAACCCGGACGTCTACGCGCGTCCAGGTCGTACGACGCGGAGCGTGACGACGGACACCATTGGTAAACCGGCGTTAACAGTACGTAACAAAAAATCTTGACGCGGAACGGCCGCGCGGACCGTACCGGCCATGCGCGTGCGCCCTGCCCGGCCGTGCGCGGCGACGTCCCGTAGAGCCCGAGGGCGTCCCCGCCGGACGCGCCGGGCCCGAACGGCCCCACGACGACGGCCCGGTGGCCCCGGCGGAATCCTCCGCCGGGGCCACCGGGCCGCACGCCTCCGTCACACGGGAAGATCCCGGACGGTCACTTCATCCGGGTCGCCCACTCCTGGACCTTCTTGATCCGGTCCTGGATCTGGCCCGCCGTCGCCTCCGCGCTCGGCGGCCCGCCGCAGACCCGGCGCAGCTCGGTGTGGATCACGCCGTGCGGCTTGCCGCTCTGGTGGGTGTAGGCCGAGACCATCGTGTTGAGCTGCTTGCGCAGGGAGAGCAGCTGCTTGTGGGTGACGACCGGGCGGGCCTCGGCGGGCTTCTCCAGGAGGTCGGCCTCGGCGGCGGGCTTCGAGCGGCTGTGCGCGATCTGCCGGGTCTGCCGCCGCTGGAGCAGCAGCTGCACCTGGTCGGGTTCCAGGAGGCCGGGGATGCCGAGGTAGTCCTGCTCCTCCTCGCTGCCCGGGTGGGCCTGCATGCCGAACTCGGCGCCGTCGTAGAGCACCCGGTCGAAGACGGCGTCGGACTCCAGCGCCTCGAAGGGCAGCTGCTCCTCGGTCTCCTCGTCCTCCAGCCGTTCGGCGTCGGCGAGGAGCTTGTCCTCCTCCGCGAAGGGGTTCTCCTCGTCGCTGCCCTTCTTCGGCTTGTCGAGGACGTGGTCGCGTTCGACCTCCATCTCGTTGGCGAAGTCGAGCAGCATCGGGATGGTGGGGACGAAGACGGAGGCGGTCTCGCCGCGCCTGCGGGAGCGTACGAAGCGGCCGACGGCCTGGGCGAAGAAGAGCGGGGTCGAGATCGTCGTCGCGTACACGCCGACCGCCAGGCGGGGTACGTCGACGCCCTCGGACACCATGCGGACGGCGACCATCCAGCGCGAGTCGTCCGCGCTGAACTTGTCGATGTTCTTCGAGGCGGCCTTCTCGTCGGAGAGGACCACGGTCGGCTTCTCACCGGTGACGGACTTGAGGATCTTGGCGTAGGCGCGGGCCGACTCCTGGTCGGTGGCGATGACCAGGCCGCCGGCGTCCGGGATGCCCTTGCGGACCTCGGTGAGCCGCTTGTCGGCGGCCGTGAGCACGTTGGGGATCCAGTCGCCGGTGGGCGACAGGGCGGTGCGCCAGGCCTGCCCGATGGCGTCCTTGGTCATCGGCTCGCCGAGGCGGGCGGCGATCTCGTCGCCGGCCTTGGTGCGCCAGCGCATGTTGCCGCTGTAGCTGAGGAAGATCACGGGCCGGACGACGCCGTCGGCGAGGGCGTTGCCGTAGCCGTACGTGTAGTCGGCGGAGGAGCGCCGGATGCCGTCGTTGCCCTCCTCGTACGTCACGAAGGGGATCGGGTTGGTGTCGGAGCGGAACGGGGTGCCGGTGAGCGCGAGCCGCCGGGTGGCGGGGTCGAACGCCTCCTGGCAGGCCTCGCCCCAGGACTTCGAGTCACCGGCGTGGTGGATCTCGTCGAGGATGACGAGGGTCTTGCGCTGTTCGCACCGGTTGCGGTGCAGCATCGGGCGTACGCCGACACCGGCGTACGTCACGGCGACGCCGTCGTACTCGCGGCTCAGCGGCCCGGCGCTGTACTCCGGGTCGAGCTTGATCCCTATCCGTGCGGCGGCCTCCGCCCACTGCTTCTTGAGGTGCTCGGTCGGCGCGACGACGGTGACCTGCTGCACGACGTGGTGGTGGAGCAGCCATGAGGCGAGGGTCAGCGCGAAGGTGGTCTTCCCTGCGCCGGGGGTGGCGACCGCGAGGAAGTCGCGCGGCTGCTCCTGGACGTACCTCTCCATGGCGCCCTGCTGCCAGGCTCGCAGCTTGCCCGCGGTGCCCCAGGGGGCACGGCCGGGAAAGGCGGGTGAGAGGTGGTGGGAGGCGGTAGTAGTCACGGTCTCCGGTTCGGGTCTCTCGGGTACGTGGGGTGCTGCCGGTACCGCCCGGGACACCCGGTACGCGATACGACAACCGGGCCACCTTACCGGGGCGCCGGGCGGAACCCCGTACGAACGAGGCGTGGTTCGGGCCGGTTGAGACGCTCTTCACAACCGGCCCGGCGGGATTCTCCCGGGCCTCAGACGGCGCGCGGAGCCCGTACCCGGGTGGCCACCCAGGCCCCCACCAGGGCGACCGCCGCCATGGGCAGGAAGACCGCCGCGAAGGCCCCCGGGTGGGCCGCCGAGGCGCCCGCTTCCACGGTGTCGTGGACGGCGCCCACCGCGCCGCCGCCGAGCGCCGCGAAGGCCGCGCCGCCGATCGCGAGGAGCAGGACGTTGGAGAGGCCGTCGGAGATCTGGAGGGCGGCGGAGTTGGCGCCCGCCTCCTGCGGGGTGGAGAGCTTGAGCATCATCACACTGGTCGAGGCGATCACCATGCCCATGCCGAAACACCCGACCGCCCAGGCGACCGCCACGGTCCAGGCGGGCACGGAGTGGATCAGCACGGAGGGCGCGGCCAGGATCGCCACGGTCACCATGAGCATGCCGACGAACATCAGCCGTTCCCGGTGCGGCTCCATCCGGGGCCGGGACTGGATGAACGAGCCGAGCGCCCAGGTGCCGCCGCCCGCCGCGAGCGACAGCCCGGCCATCGTCGGGCTCAGCCCGCGCTGGGTCACCAGCATCAGCGGGACGAAGGACTCGGCGGCGATGAACGACCCGGCCGAGACCCCGCGCAGCAGCACCACGGCGGGCAGCCCGCGTGCGGCGCGCGCGGTGCCGGTGGGCAGCAGCCCCCGGACGGCGGGGACCAGCAGCGCGATCCCCGCGACGGCGGGCAGAGCCGCGAACCAGTCAAGCTCCTGCCCGGCGTACTGGAGCAGCCCGGCGCCCACCGAGACGCCGAGGGCGAGCCGGATGCGCCGGCGGTCGAAGGGCCGCGCGCCTTCGGCCTCGTCCGCCGGGCCGGAGGCCCTGCGCCGTATCGCGGGCAGCGCGAGGGCCAGCGGGAAGACGATGAGGACCGGGATGCCGGTGAAGACCCAGCGCCAGCCGAGGTGCTCGGTGACGGTGCCGGAGGCGAGCGGCCCGACCACGGAGGGAATCACCCAGCTCGCGGCGAAGGCGGCCATGATCGCGGGGCGCAGGCGCTCCGGGTAGGCGCGGCCGACGACGACGTACAGGGCGACGATCACCAGTCCCCCGCCGAGCCCCTGGACGGCCCGGCCCGCGATGAACATCCACATCCCGGTCGCGCCGCCGGAGAGCAGCAGCCCGGCGGCGAAGGCGCTGATCCCGGCCGCGAGGGGGCCGAGCGGCCCGCTCCGGTCGGCCCACTGCCCGGAGAACACCATGGCGAAGAGGCTGGTGGTGAAGTACGCGGAGAAGGCGAAGGCGTAGAGCGGGACCCCGTGCAGCTCGCGCGCGGCCACCGGCATCGCGGTGCCCACGGCGGTCGCCTCGAAGGCGATCAGCAGCACGACGGAGACGATCCCGATGCTCAGGGCGCGGTAGGTCCGGCCCAGTACGCCCTCGGTGGAGTCTCCGGCCTCCCCGGCCTCGCCCGCCTCCCCGGCCTTCTTGGTCCGCGCGCCAGTGGCCAGGGCGTCGGCGGGTAGGTCGTCGGCGGGCGGGGCGGCGGGCGCGACATCGGCGTCGCGCGGGTCCAGGGCGGTCATCGCACCAGGGTAAGGGGCAAACGTCCGGTTGATCCCTGTCGCGGGGAGGGGGTGAGATGGTCCGATGGTGGTAGGACCGCGCGCCCGCCGGAGCGGTGGCGCGCCCCCTCGGACGGGACCCCTGGTGCGGAGGGGGCCCGGTGGGGCCGGGTGGGGCCGGGTGGGGCCACTGTGAACGGCGTATGGCAGTCGTATTGCGGGCCCGTCGAACCCCTTGAGCCCGCCGCCCCGGGCCCGTACGGTCGTGACAACACCGAGGCACCACACCTCGGCCGTGTGCCCGAGAGGTTCAGGGGCTCGACTGCAACTCGAGTTACACCGGTTCGAATCCGGTCACGGCCTCAAGAAGGAACGCGGCGCATGCGCCGTACGAACAACGGCGGCGGCCGTCCCCATGGTGCGGGGACGGCCGCTTTCGCGTGCGCGGGGGCTTTCCGGCGGGGTTGGCAACTTCCCCTCGGGGAGCATGAGTTGGCGACATGACGTGTCTTCTTTTCGCTGGACTCGCACGATTGGGCGCGGTGCTCGCGGGGAATCGGGCTTATCCATGGGACTCACGGAGCCCCGAGATTCTGCGAGGTGTACATGACTGGTCCGCGTTCGCGGTCCGGGTCGGGGCCGGGCGACTTCATGGAGCGCTGGGACCAGCGGGGGCTCGCCGTCGCCTGCTTCGTCGCCGTCTGCGGATCGGTGACCGCCACACTCTTCGGCCTGTCCGTCGCCTGGCAGATGCCCTTCCTGTTCACGGCGGTCTACGCCATCCTGCGCTCGCTGGTCCCACTCACCGCGTCCCGACAGGAACTGGCCGACCTCCGCACCGAAGTCGGCCTGCTGCGGGAGGACTTCGACCGTACGAACTCATCGCGGATCGAGCACTATCCGGACGCGACGTCCTTCTACCGGGCGGAAATGGACTATCTCGCCAACCACTCCCCCAGCCACATGGACGCCTGGTACATGCGGCTCGAAACGCCGGACGACTTCAGCGCGTCCACCGCGGCCTTCTCGGTCTATTTCCAGGCGGTACTCGCCTGGGCGCGCGACGGCGGATCGGTGCGGCGCCTGTTCTGCCTCGGCTCGTCCAGGGAGTACGCCGCCTGGACGGCACGGCACCGGGACGAGACCCGCCATCTGCGCAGCTACAGCATCCGTCAGGTGACCTGGCCCATCAAGGCCGATCTCATGAGCATGGCCATCATGGACACGAGCGTCGTGTTCCTCGCCTTCACCGTGGGGGACCGCGTCCAAGGCATGCGCATCGAGGACAGCGAGGCGGCGGCGTACTTCAAGTCCTACTTCGACCGGCACTGGGAAAACGCCACGGAAGTGACCCGCTCGTCCGCGCCCTGAGTCCGCGCAGCCGCCTCCGGGACCGCGCCGACGCGCCGCGGACGCCGGGCCGGCACGGTCTGCTCCCACGCTTCATCCGACAGGCCGCCCGGACAGGACCCGCGGTCTCCCACGGCAGTACCGGACCGCGATCCGGGCGAACGTCAGCCCCACGTGCAGGATCCAGACCTCGGCACGATCCGACAAACCACCCACACCCTGACAGAACGCCCTCTCAGCCCTTCGGCGCCGCCGCCACCGCTGCCTGCGGCCGGACCGGGAGGCGGTTGATCGGGCGGCCGGTCGCGGCGCGGACCGCGGCGGCCACCGCGGCCGGGGAGGTGACCACCGGCACCGCCGAGACGGGCTTGGCGCCGAAGGGGGCGACCACGTCGCGTTCCTCGACCAGCTTCACGATCCGGATGTCCGGGGCGTCCAGGGCCGTCGGCAGCGCGTAGCCGGTGAGGTCGGGGTGGCGGACCAGGCCCTTGGCGGTGCGGAGGTTCTCGGTGAGCGCGGCGCCGATGCCCTGGGTGACGCCCGCCTCGATGCGCGCGGCGAGCTGGGCCGGGTTGAGGATCCGGCCGACGTCCTGGGCGACGGCCATCTCGACCACCCGGACCGAGCCGAGCTCGATGTCGACGTCGACCACCGCGCGGACCGCGCAGAACGCGAGCCCGACGAAGGCGTCGCCCTGGCCGGATTCGTCCAGCGGCTCGGTGGGGTGCGGGCGGCACTGGGCGGTCGCCCAGAGCTCCTTGCCGTCCATCGCCTCGGTGACCGTGGTGGAGAGCACCCCGTCGTACGAGGTGATCTTGCCGTCGGCGATCTGGAGGAGCTCCACGGACATGCCGAACTTGTGGGCCAGCGGCTGGAGCAGCTGGGTACGGACCATCTTCGCGGCGCGCTCCACGGCCCCGCCGGAGACCCAGGTGTGGCGGCCGTGGGTGGCCGGTCCGGCCGGGGGCTGGTCGGTGTCGACGGAGGCGACGTGCACCTCTTCGACGCCGAGGGTCTCCTGCACGATCTGACGGGCGAGGGTGGTGAAGCCCTGCCCGGTCTCGACGGCCGCGCAGAGCACGGTGGCGACGCCGTCGTGGACGCGCACGGTGGCGGTCGAGACCTCGTCGGTGCCCTCCGCCCCCAGCATGTGGACCATGCCCAGCGCGTAGCCGACGCCCCGGCGTACGGCTCCGGGCTCGCCGGCGCCCTCCGGGCCGCCGGGCAGCAGCCACTCCTCCTCGGGGGTGTCCTTGGGCAGCGCGGGCAGCGGGAACTCCCGTACGGCTTCGAGGAGTTCGGCGACCGGGGCCGGGCAGGTGACCGTCTGGCCGGTGGGCAGGATGTCGCCGGTGGAGAGGGTGTTGCGGGCCCGGATCTCGGCGGGCTCGATGCCCAGCTTGGCGGCCAGCTTGTCCATCTGGCCCTCGTACGCGGCGCACACCTGCATCGCGCCCTCGCCCCGGACGTGTCCGGAGGGCGGGTTGTTCGTGCGGACGGCCCAGCCCTCGACGAAGGCGTGCGGGACGACGTACGGCCCGCAGGCGAACGCGACGGCTGCCGCGAGGGATTCGGAGGACGCGTCGGCGTACGCCCCTGCGTCCAGCAGGATCTGGGCCTCCACCTTGACCAACCGGCCTTCCGCGTCCGCGTGGTGGCGGTAGCGCAGCAGCGTCGGGTGGCGGTGGGGGTGGCCGAGGAAGGACTCCTCGCGGGTGGCGGCGAGCTTCACCGGGCAGCCGGTGCGCAGCGCGAGCAGGCCGAGCGGGATCTGGAACCCGGGGTCCTCGCGGTCGCCGGTCGCCCCGGGGACGCCGGTCACCACGACCCGTACCCGGTCCGGTTCCAGGCCGAAGCAGGCGGCGGCGAGGTCGCGGTCGGTGTGCGGGTCGGTGGAGGCGGTGTACAGCTCGACGCCGCCGTCCGGCCGGGGCACGGCGAGCCCGGCCTCGGCGCCGATGGGCGCCGGGTCCTGGCGGCCGATGCGGTAGAGGCCGTCCACGACGATGTCGCCGGTGGCCTCGGGGTCGCCGTAGCGGAGCGGGATGTGGCGGACGAGGTTGCCGTCGGGGTGGAGCGGTTCCGCCTCGAACGCCTTCTCCGGGTCGGTGACGGGCTCCAGGACCTCGTACTCGACGGCGATGGCGGCGGCGGCGAGGCGTGCGGTGTCCGGGTGGTCGGCGGCGACGGCGGCGATCGCCTCGCCGTGGTGGCGCACCAGGTCGGAGGCGAAGACCGGGCGGTCCACGACATGGCGTCCGTAGAGGGCCTCGCCGGGGATGTCCTGGTGGGTGACGACCGCGCGCACGCCCGGCATCCCGGCGGCGGCCGTGGTGTCCACGGACACGATCCGGGCGTGCGGGTGCGGAGATCTGAGCACGGCGGCCCAGAGCAGGCCCTCCGCCCAGAGGTCGGCGGCGTACGGGAAGGTGCCCTCGGTCTTCGCCCGGACGTCGGCGTGCGGCAGCGAGGCGCCGATGCCGTGCGCGGGCGCCTCCGGTACCGGGGCGCCGGACGCGCCGTCGGTCCGGGGCAGGGTGGTGCTGGTCGCGTTGGCCGCGGTGGCCGCGTCGCTGGTCACGCCGCCTCCTTGTCGTTCGCTCCGCCGCGGCGGCGGCTGGGGGTGCCGGTAACGATGACCTGGGGGCCGGCGTCGCGGTGACGCCGGTGCGCCGGGCGAGGGGAGGGGGCGGCGGGGCTCACCGCGCGTCTCCCTGGTGCGGCGGGGCCTGGACGCCACCGGCGCCGGGTGCCGCCTGGTGCGGGATGCGCGCCTCGACGGCCTCCGGGGCACCGGCGGGCGGCGCGGCGGCGGCCGCCTCGGCGCTCGCGGCGCGGGAGGCCACGACGTCGCGTACGGCGTCGAGCACACCCCGGTAGCCGGAACAGCGACAGAGGTTGCCGCAGAGCGCCTGGCGCGTCTGGAGCTCGCTGGGGGCGTGGTTGCCCTCCAGCAGGTCGTGGACGGTCATGGCCATGCCGGGGATGCAGAACCCGCACTGGACGGCCCCGCACGTGGCGAGCGCACGCTGCACGTCGGAGGGTTCCCCGTCGACGGCGAGCCCTTCGACCGTCCGGACCTCGCTGCCGGCGGTGGTGGCCGCCGGAACGAGGCAGGAGGCGACGAGACGGCCGTCGACCTGGACGTTGCAGGCACCGCACTCGCCCTGCGAGCAGCCGTCCTTGGCACCGGCCAGGCCGAGCCGCTCGCGGAGCACGTAGAGCAGCGACTCGCCGATCCAGGCGTCGGCGACCGGGCGGTCGACGCCGTTGACGTGCAGGACGTACGAGGCGCTCGGGTGCTCGCTCGCCTGCGGTACAACCTCCGGCGCGGGCAGGGTCCCCTCGGCGGCGAACCCGTCGGGCGCGTACCCCTCGGGCACGAACTCCACCGCCGGGGAAGGGTCTTCGCCGTCGGCCGGAAGCGGGTCGGTCTCCGGCGCGTCCGGGGCCTCGGGCGCGTCCTGGGTTCCCGAGTGGTCCTGGGCTCCCGGCGCGTCCAGGGCGTCCGGCGCCTCGGGCTCTCCGGATGCGGCTGCCGCCTCCGGCGCGGGTACGGGCTCGTCCTCGGCCGTCGTCGCGGGCGCCTCGGGGGCGTCCGGCACGGAGTCCTCCGCCGCGTCCACCGGCTGCGCGTCGGGCAGCTCGGCGACCGGTCCGGGCTCCGTCCCGACGTCCGGGTCCACGTCCGCCGGGACGGGTTCCGGCTCGAACTCCGGCTCGAACTCCGGTTCCGGCTGCGGCTCCTGACGCTGCTCCGGCACCGGCGCCGATTCCGGTGCGGGCTCCGGCGACTGTTCCGGTACGGCGAACTCCTGGGTCGCCCAGGGCGCGGGCGCACCACCCGGCAGCGTGGCCGGCGGGGTGGCACCGGTGTACCACTGCGCCAGGCCCGCGGAGGCGGCGAACTCCCCCGACTCGTCCGGCAGTTCTCCGTCCGCGACCGGGATCGTCCACTGCCCGGTGTGCCCGACCGGGTCGGCGTGCCCGACCGGGTCGGCGTGCCCGACCGGGTCGGCGTGCCCGGAGAGATCCACGTGACCCGTGTGGTCCGTGTGCCCGGAGAGATCCACGTGACCCGTGTGGTCCGTGTGCCCGGAGAGATCCACGTGACCGGTGTGGTCCGCGTGCCCGGAGAGGTCCACATGACCGGTGTGATCCGTGTGCCCGGAGAGGTCCACATGACCGGTGTGGTCCGTGTGGCCGAAGTGGTCGGCGGTTCCGTGGGGGTCCTGGCCGCCGTGCTCACCCTCGTAGGGCTGCTCGTAGGCCCCGGGCGGGGTGTACGGCGGGTACCCCTCGTGGACCGGGGCCGCGTCGTATCCGGAGGACACCGCACCGGAGGACGCCCCGCCGTAGGGCACCCCGTAGGCCGAGGCGCCGGTCCCGGCCGTCCCGTCCGCGCCGTCGGTGAAGTTCCACTGCTCGGTGTGGTGCCCGGTGGAGTGCGTCTGCTCGTACGGGGCGTACGGGCTCTGCTGGTTCGGGTCCGGCCAGTGCACCGCGCCGGGCGTGCCGGAGCCGTCCTGCGGGTGCGGCGCGTCCGGGTGGGCCGGCTGCGGCCGCGCGTTCCAGCCGCCCCCGGCGGCCGGGTCGTGACCGGCGGCGGGCGTCAGCGGCAGGATCATCGGCGGTACGTAGCCGTGGCCGGGGGCGGCCAGCGGGGCGTCGGCGAGGTCCTCCGGCGGCAGGTGGACGAAGGCCGTCGCGTCGGCGTCGTACTCGCCGCTCTGACGCGTCGGCTGCCAGGACCCGTAGCGCGGCTCGGGGTCGTACTCCCCCTGCTGTCCGTGCTGTTGGGGGTTTTCCTCGTTGCTCACGACAGTGCCCTCCCCAGCGCGCGTCGGGCCAGCGCGGCGACGGTGCGCCGCAGGTGCAGAACGGCGGGTGGCAGCGGTGGTGGCGCCTCCCCTTCGGCCGACGGTACCTGGTCCGGGATGCAGGCCGCGGCGACGTACTCGCCGAAGGCGGCGAGGGCGTCGGGGGCCAGGCCGCGCGCGCCGTCCCAGTCGATCAGCGAGGCGATCCACTGCTCGGCCTCCAGCGGGCGCAGCGGCATCGGCGCGATGGCGCCGACCGCGCACCGCACCCCGCGGCGGGCCGGGTCGAGCACGATCGCGACGGACGCCATGGCGCGGCCGGGTCCGGTACGGCCGGTGGCTTTGAGGAACACCTGCGGGGCGTGCAGCAGCGGTACCCGGACGAAGGCGATCAGTTCGGCGGGTTCGAGCAGTTCGCGCCCGGCGAGCAGGTAGGAGACCGGCATCTCGCGGCGGCGTCCGCCGGGGCCCGCGATGACCAGCTCGGCCTCCAGCGCGGCCAGCACGGGCAGGGTGTCGCCGCTCGGGGCGGCGCTCGCGATGTTGCCGCCGAGGGTGCCGGCGTTACGGATCTGGGGCGGGCCCGCGGCGCGCGCGGAGGCGGCGAGCGCGGGGATCAGCGCGGCGAAGTCGGGGCGGCCCATGCGGGCGTGGGTGAGGCCGGCGCCGAGCAGGGCGTGACCGTCCTGGTAGTTCCAGCCACGCAGCTCGCTGATCCGGCCGAGTCCGACGAGTCCGGAGGGGCGCAGCAGCCCCTGGTTGACGGCCGCCATGAGGTCCGTGCCGCCGGCCACCGGGACCGCGGCGGGCATGGCGCCGAGAGCCGCCACAGCCTCGTCGATCGATGCAGGCATTGTCACCGACTGCGTCGCCTGCGGTGCGTGCGTGGTCAACCCAGCTGCCCCTTCCCGGTGTCCAGGCCCTCCGGCCCGTTCCGCCGTACGGTACGTGCTCACAGCCCGGACGTGGCAACTCTGGCACATCTTCCGGCAGGTCCGGCGCGAGGGTCCACGAAGGTTGTATCCGTCACCGAACGAACCGAAAATCCTGGTTCGTACTACTTCGGTACGGGGTGTGAATGGCCACTCCTCGGCGCGTCGCGGACGGCCGGGCGCGGGGGCGCGGAGAGCCGTTCGTCCCTGACGGCACGCGGTGCGGGGCGGTCCGGGCCGGTCCGCCGGCTCCGGGCCGAACGCAAAGTTTCGGCCAACTCGCGCACGGCCCGTTCCGCCTCCGAATCGGTCCTCCGGCGCTCCCGTGCGGCCGGGCCGCCCCCGGAATCCGCCGGGCCGGGGGCGGAATCGGGGGCGGCGGAATCACACGACCGGGGGTGCGCCTTCGAGGGGGTGGCCGCCGATTCCGGGGCGGCGCTGCCACGGCAGCGGGCCGCTCGGCGGGCGGTAGCCGACGCCCAGGGCGTCCAGACGGGCGTAGTGCGTGTCCATACGGGCGGTGAATCCGGCGAAGTCGCGGGCGGCGGGGGCGGGCAGCTCGGCCCAGGCGACCTCGGCGAGGGCCGCGAGGCGCGGGTAGACCTGGTAGTCGACGCGGGCCCGGTTCTGCATGACCTCGGTCCAGGCGTTGGCCTGGGTGCCGAGGACGTGCCGGGCGGCTTCCTCGGAGAGGCCCGGCGGCACCGGGTCGAAGCGGTAGATGTCCTCCAGGCTGCGGACCCAGCCGATGGGGATCGGTTCGTCGGGGCCGCCGTCCTGGCGGTAGTCGAGGTAGACCTGCTGCACCGGGCACATCACCACGTCGTGGCCGGCCTCGGCGGCGGCGACGCCGCCCGCGTAGCCGCGCCAGGAGGAGACGGCCGCGCCCTCGGCCAGTCCGCCCTCCAGGATCTCGTCCCATCCGATGAGCCGGCGGCCCCGGGCGGTGAGCCAGCGGTCGAAGTGGCGGATGAACCAGGACTGGAGGCCGTCCTCGTCGCCGACGCCGAGTTCCTCGATCCGGGCCTGCGCGGCGGGGGACGCCTTCCACTCGTCCTTGGGGCACTCGTCGCCGCCGACGTGCACGAAGGGCGAGACCTCGGCGGGGAAGAGCTCCAGGATCTCCTCGAACACGCCCTCGTAGAACCGCAGCACGGCCTCGGTGGGGGCCAGCACGTGGGTGCTGACGCCCCAGCGGTCCCAGGGCGTGAGGGCGGCGGTGTCGGTGACGTCGGTGTTGCCGAGCTCCGGGTAGGCGGCGATGGCGGCCTGCGAGTGGCCGGGGATCTCGATCTCGGGGACGACCCGGATGTGCCGCTCGGCGGCGTACGCGACGATCTCGCGGATGTCGTCCTGGGTGTAGAAGCCGCCGTACGGAGTCTCGTCCCAGAGGTCGGAGGAGCGGTGGCCGTACTTGGTACGGGACCGCCAGGCGCCCCGCCCGGTGAGACGCGGGTACCGCTTGATCTCGACGCGCCAGCCCTGGTCGTCGGTGAGGTGGAAGTGGAAGACGTTCAGCTTGTGCGCGGCCAGCAGGTCGAGGTGGCGCAGCACGTCGTCCTTGGGCGTGAAGTGGCGGGCGACGTCGAGCATGAAGCCGCGCCAGGCGAAGCGCGGGGCGTCCTCGATCTCGACGGCCGGGACGGCGGGCCGGGCGCCGGGGGCGACGGGGGCGCGGCGGAACGCGCCGGGGCCGAGGAGCTGACGGAGCGTCTGGGCGCCGTGGAGGACCCCGGCGGGGCTGCCGCCCGTGATCGTCACGCCGGTCGCCGCCCCGGCGGTCAGCCGGTACCCCTCGGGCTCCAGCGCGGGGTCGGTGACCAGCTCGATCGCGCCGGGGCCGCCGCCCGTCCCCGGGGCGAGCGGGACGCCGAAGGCCGCGCCGAGGGTGGACCGCAGCCAGCGTTCGGCCGGCCCGGTGCCCGGTCCGGCGGCGAGGACGGTGGCCTCGTCCAGGACGAACGGGGCGTCACCGCCCGTCCGGGCGCGGCGGGGCGCCGGTACGAGGCCGAGGGCCGTGACCGGGTCGGCGGGCGCGTCCGCGCCTGCCGGGGAGAACGTGTCCGTGTCCGTGTGCATGGGGCGCATCCTTCAGCACACCGGCCGGAAACGGAACCATTGGTCCGGACCAGGGGAGAGGGCCCGAAGGGTACGGAGCACGGGCGCGGAGACGGCCGCCGGGCACAGCTGATCCCCGCGACGCGCGCGGGGCGCACCACGGGGATCCGGTGGCGTTCGAAGCAGCCGGCGCGGGAGGCGCCGGCCCGGTCGCCGGACTACTTCTTGTCCTTGCCGCCCTTGTCCTTGTCGCCGCCGGCGCCCATGGACTCGTAGATCTCCTTGCACATCGGGCAGACCGGGTACTTCTTGGGGTCGCGCCCCGGCACCCAGACCTTCCCGCACAGCGCGACCACGGGCGTGCCCTCCAGGGCGCTCGCCATGATCTTGTCCTTCTGGACGTAATGGGCGTAGCGCTCGTGGTCGCCGTCGCCGTTCGACACCTGCGGTGTCGGCTCTACGAGGGTCCCCGTACCTGCCCCGCGCTCGGGCTCAAGAGTGCTCATGAGCGCCAAGGGTACTGAAGAGCGCGGCCGTCAGTTCAGCGAAGGGTCGTCGGGATACGTGGCGATCATGGCCAGTTCGCTGCGCTGGCGCCGCAGGACGGCGCGCCAGAGCTTCTCCGGCTGCGGGGAGGCGACGTCGCCGGGCTCCGAATCGACCACGTACCAGGCGCCCTCGTCGAGCTCGGTCTCCAGCTGGCCGGGGCCCCAGCCCGCGTATCCGGCGAAGATCCGCAGCGATCCGAGGGCCGCCGCGAGGAGCTGCGGCGGGGTCTCCAGGTCGACCAGGCCGATCGCGCCGTGCACCCGGCGCCAGCCGAGCGGGCCCTCGTCGCCGGGGATCACGGCCACCCCGAGCGCGGAGTCCAGCGAGACCGGTCCGCCCTGGAAGACGACGTCCGGCGCGCCCGAGAGTCCGGCCCAGGGTTCGAGGATGTCGCCGACCTCCACCGGGGTGGGGCGGTTGAGGATCACGCCGAGCGAACCCTCCTGGTCGTGGTCGAGGAGGAGCACCACCGCGCGGTCGAAGTTCGGGTCCGCGAGAGCGGGCGTGGCCACCAGCAGCCGGCCTGTGAGGGAGGACACCTCGGTCATGGGGAAATGATCGCGCATCCCGGGCCCGCGCGGGAGCCAAGTGGCCCGGCCCGTGCCACGGCCGGGCGGCACGGATCGGGCGCGCGGAGGCACGGGGGAGCGCACGGGCCGACGGCCCCGACGGCGGTGACGCTGCGCGAGGCGCGGCGTGCGGAGCGTGTCGCGACGGATTCCTTACGCCGGTACACGCCGCATCGCCTGCCGACAGGGGGGTAGGAGCCGATTACCCTTTTCTTCGGCCCCCTGCCCGACCACTCCGGAACGCGAGATTCATGACCGGCACAGACGATGTCCTGCTTGTCCACGGCGGCACCCCGCTGGAGGGCGAGATCCGCGTCCGAGGCGCCAAGAACCTGGTGCCCAAGGCAATGGTCGCCGCTCTGCTCGGCAGCGGTCCCAGCAGGCTGCGCAACGTCCCCGACATCCGTGACGTGCGGGTCGTCCGGGGTCTGCTGCAGCTGCACGGCGTGACGGTGCGCCCGGGTGAGGAACCGGGCGAGCTGGTCCTGGACCCGACGCACGTCGAGAGCGCCAATGTCGCCGACATCGACGCCCACGCGGGCTCGTCCCGCATCCCGATCCTCTTCTGCGGTCCGCTGCTCCACCGCCTCGGCCACGCCTTCATCCCCGGGCTCGGCGGCTGCGACATCGGCGGCCGGCCCATCGACTTCCACTTCGACGTGCTGCGCCGCTTCGGCGCGACGATCGAGAAGCGGGCGGACGGGCAGTACCTGGAGGCCCCGCAGCGGCTGCGCGGCACGAAGATCCGGCTGCCGTACCCCTCGGTGGGCTCCACCGAGCAGGTGCTGCTGACGGCCGTGCTCGCCGAGGGTGTCACCGAGCTGTCCAACGCGGCCGTGGAGCCGGAGATCGAGGACCTCATCTGCGTACTGCAGAAGATGGGCGCGATCATCTCCATGGACACCGACCGGACCATCCGGATCACCGGTGTCGACAAGCTCGACGGGTACACCCACCGGGCGATCCCGGACCGCCTGGAGGCGGCTTCCTGGGCGTCGGCGGCGCTCGCGACCGGGGGCAACATCTACGTGCGCGGCGCCCAGCAGCGTTCGATGATGACCTTCCTCAACACCTTCCGCCGGGTCGGCGGGGCCTTCGAGATCGACGACGAGGGCATCCGCTTCTGGCACCCGGGCGGCCCGCTGAAGGCCATCGCGCTGGAGACGGACGTCCACCCGGGCTTCCAGACCGACTGGCAGCAGCCGCTGGTGGTGGCGCTCACGCAGGCGACCGGCCTCTCCATCGTCCACGAGACGGTGTACGAGTCCCGGCTCGGCTTCACGTCGGCGCTCAACCAGATGGGTGCGCACATCCAGCTGTACCGCGAGTGCCTGGGCGGTTCCGACTGCCGCTTCGGCCAGCGCAACTTCCTGCACTCCGCGGTCGTCTCCGGCCCGACGAAGCTCCAGGGCGCGGATCTGGTCATCCCCGACCTGCGCGGCGGCTTCTCGTACCTGATCGCGGCGCTGGCGGCCGAGGGCACCTCGCGGGTCCACGGCATCGACCTGATCAACCGCGGCTACGAGAACTTCATGGAGAAGCTCGAGAAGCTCGGCGCCAAGGTCGAGCTGCCCGGCGGTTCGCTGGTCTGACCCGCCGTACGTCTGACGTACACGCACGAGCCCGCCGCCCCGGCCACCGTTTCCGACGGGACCGGGGCGGCGGGCTCTCGTGCTGCGTGGCTCGTACACGCACCCGGCCCCGGAAACGCCCCAGGCGGCCGCTGCGGCGCGCGGGAGCCCCTGGTCGCCCTCTGGGCCCGGAGAGGGGCCCGCAGGCCCGCACGGGCGGGCGTGGGCGGCTCCTGCCTACTCACATGAGTAGGCAGGGCGCATATGCCGGAGGGCGGCCACCCTGGTCCGGGTGACCGCCCTCCGACGCGCCTGGGGACTTACTTGCCCTTGGCGGCTTCCTTGAGCTTGGAGCCCGCGGAGACCTTCACGCTGTAGCCGGCCGGGATGTTGATCGGGTCGCCGGTCTGCGGGTTACGAGCGGTGCGAGCGGCACGGTGGGTGCGCTCGAAGGTCAGGAAGCCGGGGATGGTGACCTTCTCGTCGCCCTTGGCGACGATCTCACCGACGGTCTCGGCGAGCGCGGCCAGCACGGCGTCGGCGTCCTTGCGGGTCACCTCGGCACGGTCGGCCAGGGCGGCCACCAGCTCACTGCGGTTCATGTTGTTACTCCCGTGTTCTTCTTGCCTGTGAGGCGTGAGATCGAAGCCGATGCTGCCAGGGCCCTCTGACAGTCCCCGGACCCGGGTCTGATGTCAGACCCTCGCGCCCGATTACGCATCCTGCCCCCACCTGCGGCGGGAAAGCCAATCCGGAACCCTCCGGTGTCACACGGAAAGCGTCACGGTCCGTCGATGGTCACGTTCCGTCGACTTCCTGGAGCGGTGCGCAGCGGATGCCGGGCCCGGGCGATGATCGACCGTGTACCCGCTGCCCGCAACCCTAAAGGCGCGTTTGGGACACCGCGACCCGCGACGCGCCGTACGGCGCGTACCGGGAGAAGCGCGGCACCGCGCGCGGAGCCCGGGCCGGGGCGCCGCGCGCGGGAGGGCCGGGCGGGAAACTCAGAGCTGTCCGGCGGAGGCGGCCTCGGCGACTCCGGCGGCCTTGGCGGCGGCGCGCACGGCACCGGCGACGGCCCCGGCGACCTTGTCGTTGAAGACGGACGGGATGATGTAGTTCGCGTTCAGCTCGTCCTCGGCGACGACGTCGGCGAGGGCCCCGGCGGCGGCGAGCATCATCTCG
Organism: Streptomyces sp. NPDC001493; assembly: GCF_053597235.1. Lineage (NCBI taxonomy): Bacteria > Bacillati > Actinomycetota > Actinomycetes > Kitasatosporales > Streptomycetaceae > Streptomyces > Streptomyces sp. NPDC001493. The sequence continues at coordinate 71,421 of NZ_JBSFHV010000012.1, read as the reverse complement.
GTGTTGACGGTGCGCGACTGGGCGTCGAGCAGGCCGCGGAAGACGCCCGGGAAGACCAGCACGTTGTTGATCTGGTTCGGGAAGTCGGAGCGGCCGGTGGCCACGACCGCCGCCGACTCGCGGGCGACCGTCGGGTCGACCTCGGGGTCCGGGTTGGCGAGCGCGAAGACGATCGCGCCGTCCGCCATGGCGGCCACGTCGTCGCCGTCGAGGACGTTGGGGGCGGAGACGCCGATGAAGACGTCCGCGCCGACGACGGCCTCCTTGAGGGTGCCGGTGACGCCCTCCGGGTTGGTGTTGTCGGCGATCCAGCGCAGCGGCGAGTCGGGCTGCGCGGCGACCAGGTCCTCGCGGCCCGCGTGCACCACGCCGTGGATGTCGGCGACGACCGCGTGCTTGACGCCCGCGGCGATGAGGAGCTTCAGGATGGCCGTACCGGCCGCTCCCGCACCGGACATGACGACCCGTACGTCTCCGATCCCCTTGCCGACCACGCGCAGCGCGTTGGTGAGGGAGGCGAGCACGACGATGGCGGTGCCGTGCTGGTCGTCGTGGAAGACGGGAATGTCGAGGGCCTCGCGCAGCCGGGCCTCGATCTCGAAGCAGCGGGGCGCGGAGATGTCCTCCAGGTTGATGCCCGCGAAGCCGGGGGCGATGGCCTTGACGATCTCGACGATGGCGTCGGTGTCCTGGGTGTCCAGGCAGATCGGCCAGGCGTCGATGCCGGCGAAGCGCTTGAAGAGGGCGGCCTTGCCCTCCATGACCGGGAGCGCGGCCATCGGGCCGATGTTGCCGAGGCCGAGGACGGCGGAGCCGTCGGTGACCACGGCGACGGAGTTGCGCTTGATGGTCAGGCGGCGGGCGTCCTCGGGGTTCTCGGCGATCGCCATGCAGACGCGGGCCACGCCCGGGGTGTAGATCATCGAGAGGTCGTCGCGGTTGCGGATGGGGTGCTTGGACGCCATCTCGATCTTGCCGCCGAGGTGCATCAGGAACGTACGGTCGGAGACCTTGCCGAGCAGGACGCCGTCGATGGCGCGCAGGCCCTCCACGATCTCCTCGGCGTGCGCGGTGGAGGAGGCCGCGATCGTGACGTCGATCCGCAGCTTTTCGTGGCCGGAGGCGGTCACGTCGAGGCCGGTCACCGAGCCGCCGGAGGACTCCACGGCCGTGGTGAGCTGAGAGACCGCGGTGCCGCTCGCGGGCACCTCCAGCCGGACCGTCATCGAGTACGAGACGCTGGGCGCCGTTGCCATGGCCGTGTCCTTCGCTTTCCTGAGCTTCATTGCTTCTGCGGCGGGGACGAGCCCCGCACGCGCCCACGATCGTCGCACCTACTGGCGGGTAGCCGGTAACCATTGCCGCAGTACGAAAGATCACTTCCGAGATGCGAGAGGCTGCGGGCCCGGAGGCGCGAGGCCCCGTGCGTTCCGCAGAAAGCGGAACAGGCCCGCGCGCAAAGCAGAACAGGCCCGCGCCACCGTGAGGTGACGCGGACCTGTCTTCTACGTGAGCGGCACCGACCCGCCATGCTCGCCTCGCGGCAAGAGGTCGCTCGTAGCGACGAAGGTTGGGCCCGGGGGCTTGGATCGAGCCGGTGCCGACACCAGGCTAACAAACACCCGTGAGAAGTGATTCCCCTGCAGCGGGTTGACTCTCGCGGTTCGTGTTCCGGCGGGGGTCCGGGGCGCCGCGCGGGTCCCGCCGGGGCGCCGTACGACGGCCCCGGAACCCGTGCGGCGCCCGGGACGTCACTCCCGCAGCAGGTCCGGCACCCCGTCCTCGTCGGGCAGGTCGGCGGCGGCCGAGATCACCGTCAACTGCTGCGTCGCCCGGGTGAGGGCCACGTACAGCACGCGCAGTCCGGCGGGGGACTCGTCGGCGATCTCCGCCGGGGAGACCACCACCGTGGCGTCGTACTCCAGGCCCTTGGCCTCCAGGCTGCCGAGCGCCACCACGCGCTCCCCCAGCTCGGCCAGCCACTCGCGGGCCTGGACGCGGCGGTTCATCGCCACGACCACACCGACGGTGCCGTCGACCTGGTCGAGCAGCCGGCGGGCCTCCTCGCGGACGCGGTCGGCGAGCTCCTCGTCGCCCACGGTCGCGAAGCGCGGCTCGATGCCCGTGGACCGGACGGCGGACGGCGACTCCATGCCGGGCATGGCGAGGGCCAGCACCTTCGCCGCCAGCTCGGCGATCTCCGCGGGGTTGCGGTAGTTCACCGTGAGCGTGAAACGGCGGCGAGGGCGGTTGCCGAGCGCCTCGTCGCGGGCGGCGGCGGCCTCGTCCGGGTCCGACCACGAGGACTGCGCCGGGTCACCGACGATGGTCCACGTGGCGTGCCGGCCCCGGCGCCCGACCATCCGCCACTGCATGGGCGTCAGGTCCTGCGCCTCGTCGACGATGACGTGCGCGTACTCGGTGCGCTCCTCCGCCAGGCGTTCGGCCCGCTCACGGCGGGTCTCCTCGCGCTGCGGCATCAGCTCCTCAAGGCCGGAGAGCTGGTCGAGCGGGTCCATGTCGCGCTTCTTGCGGGGCCGCGCCGGGGCGCCGAGCAGGGCCTGGAGCTCGTCGAGGAGCGCCACGTCGTGCACGGAGAGGGGGCCCTTGCCGTCGGCGCCCAGGCGCTTGAGGGAGCGCGAGAGCCGGCGCACCTCGCCCTGGTTGAGGACCCGGCGGGACCAGCGGGCGAGCCGCTTCTCGTCGGCCATCGCGGCGAGCACCCCGCGCGGGGTGAGCTCGGGCCACCAGGCGTCCAGGAATTCGAGGAACGGAGTCTCGGTGGAGACGTCGTCGTCGAAGGAGGAGCGGAGCTCGGCGGCGAGTTCGGGGTCGGTGTAGCGGCCCCGGCCCGAGGACTTGTTCCAGAGCGCGTCGAGCAGCAGCTTGCGGGCGCGCGGGCGCAGCAGGTTGACGGGGGCGGAGCCGCCCAGCGCGTTGTGGCGGATGCGCTGGAGTTCGTCGGCCTCCAGCTCGACGCGGGCGCCGAAGGCGACGACGCGCAGCCGGGTGGGGGTCGCGGTCCGCGCGCCGCCCGGTGCGGCGGCGGGTGCGGTCTCTCCGTCGGCGCCGTCGCCGAACGCGAGCTGGCCGTCCTCGCGGGGCGCGGTGCGCGGGGCGGGCTGGTCGAGGGCGCCGCGCGAGGCCTTGCGGAGCACCTGGAGCATCCGGGAGGAGCCCTTGATGCGGGCCACGGCGGGCTCGTCGTAGGTGGTGGCGCCCTCGACGCCGGCCGCCTCGTCGGAGAGCGAGCCGACCGCGCGGATGGCGACCTGCCCCTCCTCGCCGAGGGAGGGCAGCACGCCCTCGGTGTACGCGACGAGCAGCGGGGTCGGCGAGACGATCAGGATGCCGCCCGCGTACCGCCGCCGGTCCTGGTAGAGGAGGTAGGCGGCGCGGTGCAGGGCCACGGCGGTCTTGCCGGTGCCGGGGCCGCCGGTGACCTCGGTGACGGAGGCGGCGGGGGCGCGGATGACGAGGTCCTGCTCGGCCTGGATGGACGAGACGATGTCGCGCATGGTGTGGCTGCGGGCCTGGCCCAGTGCGGCCATCAGGGCGCCGTCGCCGATGACGGGCAGCTTCTCGCCGTCCAGGTACGCCGTCAGCTCGGGGCGCATCAGGTCGTCCTCGACGCCGAGGACGCGGCGGCCCCGGGAGCGGATGACGCGGCGGCGCACGACGCGCCCGGGGTCCTTGGGCGTGGAGCGGTAGAACGGCGCGGCGGCCGGGGCCCGCCAGTCGATCACCAGCGGCGAGTAGTCGGCGGCGAGCACGCCGATCCGCCCGATGTGCAGCGTCTCGGCGATGTCCGCCGTGTCGTCCGGGCGTACCGCCTCGTCGGCGGGCTCGACCGAGGTGAAGGCGCCGTCCGGTCCGCGTTCGCCGTCCTTGCCGAGGAGCAGGTCGACGCGGCCGAAGAGGAAGTCCTCGAACTCGCTGTGCAGCCGGTTGAGGTGAATGCCCGCCCGGAAGACCTGGGCGTCCCGTTCGGCGAGGGCGCCGGGGGTACCGACCTGGCCTCGCTTGACGGCGTCGTGCATGAGGAATTGAGCCTCGTCGATCTTCTCTTCGAGGCGGTCGTAGACCCGGTCCAGATGATCCTGTTCGACACCGATTTCCCGGTCCCGCAGAGAATCGACAGCGGCATCCTGCGCGGCCACCGAGGCCCCTTTCTGACGTGCGTTGGGCAGCCGTCAACCGTACGCGACGGGGGGCCGGTGCGCATCAGCCGGGGCACCCCGATCGCGTACCGGGACCCGGTCGGACGAGGGAAGGCCCGGGAACGTTCCGCCGCGGGGGTCGCGGAAGCCCGGCGACGGGGCGGGCGGGCCCGGTGTCAGAGCTTGGCGGGGCTGTCGTGCAGCAGGCGCTGGAAGAGCCGGTGGGTGCGCCATTCCCCGTCGATGTACAGGAATCCGGGGGCCTCGCCGTACGGCTCGAAGCCGTTCTTGACGAGCACCCGCTGGGAGGCGGTGTTGTACAGCAGGGTCCCGGCCTCGACCCGGTGCAGCCCGAGGTCGTCGCGGGCGATGTCGCAGATCCGGCCGACCGCCGCGGTCGCGAGGCCCCGCCCGGCCTCGGCCCCGTCGACCCAGTAGCCGAAGACCGCGCTGCAGAACGCGCCGTGCACGATCCCGGAGAGGGTGAAGGAGCCGACCGCGCGGTCCTCCTCGTCGACGGCGACCCAGGCGAGGCCCCCGGCGGCGAGGTGGCCGGCGAGGCGTTCGGCCTGGCCCTCGGCGGTGTAGAAGGCCTCGGGGCGCACGGGTTCGAAGGGGGCCATGTACGTACGGCTGCGCAGCAGCGCCTCGGCGAGCGCGGGGGCGTCGGAGGCGACGGTCGGGCGCAGGAACCTGTCGGCGGTGAGCGGGTACGGTGCGTCGGTCATCCGGGCACGCTACCGCCCGCCGCCGGACGGGCTCCGGGCGGCGGGGGCCTTCCGTACGAGGGCGGCGGGGACTTCCGCACGAGGCGGGCGGGGGCCTTCCGCGGGGCCTTTGGTACGACGAGGCCGGCGGGGCCGGTCCAGGTCGGGCCGGTCCAGGTCGGGCCGGTCTCAGTCGCCGTACTTGCTGTCGGCCGCCGGGTCCAGGGCCAGCCGGTAGCCGCGCTTGACGACGGTCTGGATCAGGCGGGGCGAGCCGAGGGCGGAGCGCAGCCGGGCCATCGCGGTCTCCACCGCGTGTTCGTCGGTGCCGCTGCCGGGCAGGGCCCGCAGCAGGTCGGCGCGGGAGACCACCCAGCCGGGGCGGCGGGTCAGGGCGTGCAGCAGGGCCATTCCGGCGGGCGGTACGGGGCGCAGCGCCCCGTCGACGAGCGCGGCGTGGCCGCGGACGGTGACCTGGTGGCCGGCGATCGGCAGGGTGCGGGAGCGGGCGGGGAGCTGGGCGCAGAGGAGCTGGACGAGGGGGCCGAGCCGGAAGCGTTCGGGCTGCACGGTCTCGATGCCGCGGGCCTGGAGCGGCAGTGCGGTGACGGGGCCGACGCAGGCGACCAGCAGGTCGTCGTGGAGGGCGCCGAGGACCTCGGGGGCCATGCCGCGGGTCCGGGCGCGGTCGAGGAAGGAGGCGGCGGCGGGGGCGCTGGTGAAGGTGATCGCGTCGAGGCCGCGGGCGGCGGTGAGGTCGAGCATCCGGTCGAGCGGGGCGATGTCCTGCGGCGGCATCCAGCGGTAGACGGGGACGTCGATGACCTCGGCGCCCGCGGCCCGGAGGGCGTCGGCGAAGCCGGGGAGGGGTTCGCCGTGCAGCTGGAGGGCGACGCGGCGGCCGTCGACGCCCTCGCCGAGGAGGCGTTCGAGCACTTCGGCCATGGACTCGGAGGCGGGTGACCAGGCTTCGGTGAGTCCGGCCGCCCGGATGGCGCCCTTCACCTTGGGCCCGCGCGCCAGGAGTTCGACGCCGCGCAGCCGTTCCAGCAGCCGGTCGCCGATGCCCCAGCCGTCCGCCGCCTCCACCCAGCCGCGGAATCCGATGGCGGTGGTGGCGACCACGATGTCGGGGGCGTGGTCGATGAGTTCCCTGGTGGCGGTGAGCAGTTCGCTGTCGTCCGCGAGCGGCACGATCCGCAGGGCGGGGGCGTGCACGACCTGGGCGCCCCGGCGCTGGAGGAGGGTACCGAGCTCCTCGGCGCGGCGGGCGGCGGTCACTCCGACCGTGAAGCCCGCGAGGGGGCCGTGCGTCGCTTCGTCTTCCTGCATGGCGTGATCTACCCGGCTCTCGTTCCCGCGGTCGCTGCCGCTGTGCGGTGGGCCGAGCCTGCCAACCCCGCGTGACAGGCTCGGTTCCCCCGTATTTCCCGCCCGTTACGTCGTACGACTCCTGGTGGTCGTCCCCGGAGGACGCCTGACAGGTTCTCAGACCTCCGCGAGGCCGAGCTGGGCCTGGGCGGGGGCCGCCACCGGGCGGCGAAGGTATACCGCCCAGGTGAGGACGGAGCACACCGCGTAGAAGGCGAGGAAGGACCAGAAGGCGGCCGTACCGGCGCCGGAGGTCTGGAAGGACTGACGGAACGCCAGGTTGATCGCGAGGCCGCCGACGGCGCCCACGGCGCCGATGAGGCCCATGGCGGCCCCGGAGAGCCGCCGTCCCTCGGCGGCCGCCGCCTCGCCGCGCAGGCCGCGGGCGATCGCCTTGGCGTGGAAGATGCCCGGGATCATCTTGAACGTCGAGCCGTTGCCGAGTCCGGAGAGGACGAACAGGGCGATGAACCCGACGAGGAAGAGCGGCAGCGACTCGGTGTCGGAGGCGTACACGACGACCCCGGTGGCCACCGCCATCGCCGCGAAGTTCCCCAGAGTGATGCGGGCGCCGCCGTGCCGGTCGGCGAGCCGGCCGCCGAGGGGGCGGATCAGCGAGCCGAGCAGCGGGCCGATGAAGGTGAGCGAGGCGGCCTGGAGCGGGGTGCGGCCGAACTGGGTCTGGAGGACCAGGCCGAAGGCGAAGCTGAAGCCGATGAAGGAGCCGAAGGTGCCGACGTAGAGGACGGCCATGATCCAGGTGTGCGCCTCGCGGACCGCCTGCTTCGCGGCCCCGGTGTCGTTCCGTACGGGCGTGAGGTTGTCCATGTACCGGGCGGCGCAGAGCGCGGCGAGGACGATGAGCGGGACGTACACGCCGAGGACGATCCGGGGGTGGGTGGCTCCGGCGGTGCCGATGACCAGGAGGCCGATGAGCTGCACGACGGGGACGCCGATGTTGCCGCCGCCCGCGTTGAGGCCGAGCGCCCAGCCCTTCTCGCGGAGCGGGAAGAAGGCGTTGATGTTGGTCATCGAGGAGGCGAAGTTGCCGCCGCCGATCCCGGCGAGCGCGGCGACGGCCACGAAGGTGGCGTACGAGGTGCCGGGCTCCATCACCACGAACGCGACAGCGGTCGGCACCAGCAGCGAAAGAGCGCTGAACACCGTCCAGTTGCGTCCGCCGAACTTGGCTACGGCGAAGGTGTACGGGACCCGGACGATCGCCCCGACCAGGGTGGCGGTGGAGATCAGGAAGAACTTCCCGGCCGGGTCGATGCCGTACTCCGGTCCCATGAAGAGGACCATCACCGACCACAGGGACCAGACGGAGAAGCCGATGTGCTCGGAGAGGACGGAGAACCAGAGGTTCCGGCGGGCCACCCGGCGGCCCGTCTCCCGCCAGAAGGTCTCGTCCTCCGGGTCCCACTGCTCGATCCAACGGCCAGCCATCACGCGCCTCCACAAGGGGTCGGGGTGTTGCTCCCGACGCTAGGGAGTGCGCGTTTCCGCGCGGTGCCGTGAGGTGACCGGTGCGCAACCTTGCTCTCACCGGGCCGGGCGGGGCCCGGTGAGAACGGAAGGTGTCGTGCGCGGGGGCCCGGTGGGGGCCCAGGGGTGGTGCGCGGCCGTCAGTGCCGGTGGCCGCCTCCGCCGCCGGCCGCGGCCGGTACGGGGGTGGGCCTGGCGGGCTTGCCGGAGGGCCAGAGCCGTGGCCTGCGTTTCGCCGCGACGTCCTCCATCCAGCCGAAGGCCAGGATCGCGAGCCCTATCAACGGCCATATCAGGATCAGGCTCAGCCCGGTGTAGAGGCCGTCCGCGTACGGGCCGAGGTGCTCGTCGACCCAGCCGATCTTCCACATCTGGTCTATCAGCGGCACGGTCGCCATGAGCAGCAGGTTGTGCCATATGTAGATCGTCACGGCCCGGTTGTTGGCGAGCGTGACGAGACCGTCGTACGGGGCGAGGCGGCCGGGCAGCTTCTCCCAGGACGGGGCGTACTGCAGGAGGATCAGGCAGAACCCGAAGGACCAGGTGGCCTGGGCGAGCGGGATCTCGTCGAGGTTCCAGCCCTCGTCGGTGAGGTGCCCGGAGGCCCACCAGAGGCCGAAGCCCATGATGATCGCGGCCGAGGAGACGGCGAGGTACTTCGGGACCTGCTTGAGCACTCCGTCGTGGTGGGCGAAGCCGAGGATCCAGCAGGAGGCGAACACCGTGAAGTCCACGACGCCTTCGCCGGTGGCGCCCGGGATGGTGACCAGCCCGGTGCCGAAGACCGCGGTGAGGCCGATCGGCGCGAGCATCGTCGCCCAGGGCAGCTTGCGGAACGCCTTGAGCAGCAGCGGGGACGCGATCACGAACCACAGGTAGGCGCGGATGTACCAGAGCGGTCCGGCCGCCTGGTCGGCCCAGCTGCTCTCGAACCAGCCGCTCTCGGAGCCGCTCACCTCGGGGTAGGGCGGGGAGCCGACCGGCAGGAGGTAGCTGCCCAGGCGGATGAACCACCAGATCCCCTCCTCCTTCACGGGCTTCCAGCCGAGCCAGAGCATCGTGGGCAGGGCGAAGGCGGAGAACAGCCACATCGGGGGCAGCAGGCGCCGCACCCGGCTGCGGATGACGCTCCAGGCGGGGCGGGCCAGCGAGCGGGCCATCAGCGACCCGGCCAGGGTGAACATCACGCCCATGGACGGGAAGAGGACGGTCAGCCAGGCCCAGCCGAAGAGGTGGTAGACCACCACGCGGACCAGGGCGACGGAGCGCAGCACGTCCAGGTAGCGGTCGCGCGTCGGCCGCTTCGGGGCGGCCGGTACGGCCTCCCCGGCGTCTCCGGCTCCGAAGGGTGCCTCCGGCACGGCCGGGCCTCCGGCGTGCCGCCCGTGGTGCGGGGCGGGGTACGCGGAGCCGGTGCCCTCACCGGGGTACGCGGCGCCGTTCCCGGCATCGGGGTACGCGGCGCCGGAGCCGTCGCCGAGGTAGCTGCCGGGGCTGGTGGCGTACGGCAGTGACGGCGCGGGGGCTCCGGGCGCCTGCGGGGCGCGGCGGTGCGTCGCGGGCGCGGGGACGCGCAGCCGCGCGGTGTCCTCGCCGCTCGGGGTGGGTTCGTTCCAGCTCATCCGACGGGCCTCCGGTGGTCGGCGCCTGCGGCGGCGCGTGCTCCCGGTGCCGCGCCGGGGGCGTCCAGGACGCCGGTGCGGCGCAGTTTCTGCCAGCGCAGCCGGCCGCCGGTGAGGGCGGTGATCCAGGACTGGAGCAGCACGACGTACATGAGCTGCCGGTAGAGGATCTGCTGGAGCGGCAGGGAGATCAGGTGGGTCATGCGTTCCTTGTCGAGCCGGAACGCGTAGGCGGCGCAGATGACCTGGACCAGCAGCACGCCGAACCACGCGGCGACGGTCTTGCCGGTGGGGCCGAAGATCAGGCCGTACACCAGGAAGACGTCGATGAGCGGGGCGAGCAGCGGGGCGACCACCATGAAGAGGGAGACGAACGGCAGGCCGACGCGGCCGAAGCGGCCGGAGTGGCCGCGGTCGAAGACGGCGCCCCGGTGCTTCCAGATGGCCTGCATGGTGCCGTAGGACCAGCGGTAGCGCTGGGACCACAACTGCTGCACGGACTCCGGTGCCTCGGTCCAGGCGCGGGCGTTCTCCGAGTAGACGACGTCCCAGCCGTCGCGGTGGAGGGCCATGGTGATGTCGGTGTCCTCGGCGAGGGTGTCCTCGCTCATGCCGCCGACCCGGTCCAGCGCGTCGCGGCGGAAGGCTCCGACCGCGCCGGGGATGGTGGGCATACAGCGCAGGACGTCATACATCCGGCGGTCCAGGTTGAAGCCCATCACGTACTCGATGTGCTGCCAGGCGCCGATCAGCGAGTCGCGGTTGCCGACCTTGGCGTTGCCCGCCACCGCGCCGACCTTGGGGTCGGCGAAGGGCTGCACGAGCTCGCGGACGGTGGACGGCTCGAAGACGGTGTCGCCGTCCATCATCACGACGATGCCGTAACGGGCGTGCGCGATGCCGTTGTTGAGCGCGGCGGGCTTGCCCGCGTTCTGCTGGCGCACCACGCGGACGTTGGGCAGCCGCATGTCCTCGACGATGTCGGCGGTGCCGTCCGTCGAGCCGTCGTCGATGACGATGACCTCGATCGGGTGGTCGCTGGCCATCAGGGAGCGGACGGTCGCCTCGATGCACTTGCGCTCGTTGTACGCGGGTACGAGCACGCTCACCGGCTCGGTGACGGGCCGGTCGCCCCAGCGGAAGTTGCGGCGGCGGACCCGGCGGGCGTGCACGAAGGAGAGCAGCAGCATCAGGCCGAAGCGGCCGATGACGAGGACGCCGACCACGGAGAGGCCGGCCACCAGGACGCCGGTGACGTCCTCGGAGAAGCCCACGGCCGTGACGAAGGTCTTGCCCTTCCAGAGTGCGGCGCCACTGACCGGGGTGAGCGCGCTCGGGGCGCCGAGGGCGGTGGTCAGGTTGGTGAACTCGTACCCCTTCTCCTGCATGGAGGGCAGGAAGCGGTCGAGCGCCGCGAGCGTCTGGGAGCGGTTGCCGCCGGAGTCGTGCATCAGGACGATGGCGCCCTTGCCGTGCTTGGGCGTGGCGTTCTTGATGATCGTCCGGACGCCGGGGCGCTTCCAGTCCTCGCTGTCGGTGTCGTTGACGACGGTGAGGTAGCCGCGGCTGCCGATGTACTCGGCGACGGGCCAGGACTTGTCGTCCATCGCGTCGGCGAACGAGGAGTACGGCGGTCGGAAGAGGGAACTGTGCACACCGGCGGCGCCCGCGAGGGCGAGCTGGTTCTCGGAGAGCTCCCAGTCGATGCGGCTGGTGGTCTGGTAGGAGAGGTCGGGGTGGTTGAAGGTGTGCAGCCCGACCTCGTGGCCCTCGTCCACCATCCGCCTGACGAGCTCCGGGTAGCGGGAGGCCATGGTGCCGGTGACGAAGAACACGCCGTGGGCGTGGTACTCCTTCAGCTTGTCCAGCACCCGGGGCGTCCACTCGGGGTCCGGGCCGTCGTCGAAGGTCAGCACGATGTGGTGGTCGGGGATGCGGACCGAGGTGGCGGGCTCGGTCTTCGACCGGGCGTCGATGACGGGGCCGCCGTCGAGGATGTGCTCGGGGACCTGGTCGGTGCCGACGGGGTTGCGGACGCGGTGGTCGGCGGCGATCTCGCTGTTCACGTAACCGCGCAGCACGAGCATCGCGAGCAGGGCCACCAGAAGCAGGAACGGCAGGAGATAGCGCAGCGGCAATCGACGCTTGGCCTTCGCCTTGCGGCGATTCCTGACCAGCGGTGCGGGCTGAGTCATTTACGGGGTGCTGCTTTCTGCTGGTGCAGTCGGGTCGGTGACGGGGTCCGTCGGATCCACGGGCGTGACCGGCGGATCGGCGGGATCCGGGGTCGCTGCGTCGGTGGGCGGCGCGGAGACCGAAGCCGACGCGGACGGCTTGGTGCTCGTTCCGCCGCTGGTCGCGCCCGATCCGGCCGGCCGGCCGGCGGTGGGGCTCGCGGCGGGGTTCGCGGCGGACGACGGGGCGGTGGAGGTGCTGGTCGACGCGTCGGTGCCGGCCGGGGCGGCGGCGTCCGTGGCTCCGGCGCCGGGCGTCGGGCCGGTGGTGGCGCCCGGGTCGGTGGCGCCGGAGACGCCGGCCGGGGCGGAGGGGTCGACGGAGGGCGCGTCCGCGTCCTTCTCCTGGTCCTGGCTCTTCTTCTGCTCCTGGCTGGTGAGCGGCAGCCAGGGGGCCGCCGAGCTTCCGCCGAGGAGCGAGAGGACGAGGATGGTCGCGAAGGCGGCACAGCCCAGGGCCACCAGCCAGCCGGCCCGTCGGAAGTTCTTGCTGCGGCGGCCGCTCTCGTCCACGAAGACGGGGCCGTCCGAAGCCTCCGGGGTACCGGGTTCGGTCTTGAGCTCGGAGAGCTGACGTCCCAGCCCGTCCAGCTGAATCGTCACGTCATGAGGCTCATGGCTGTGCCCGGTCCGGGTGCCTTCTCGCCAATTTTCCACAGGTGTACGCACATCCCCCACTCAATGATTCCGGCGCACATGAATGACTGGTTTCATGCCGTCGGACTGGGTCCCCACCCCGTCCGCGCACCGCGTTCCCCATGTGCCCGGACTGATGAATGTAGCGCACGATGCTGACGCCAATGTCCCCGGATCGGGTTGTTCTTCACCCCTGGGACGCCATCGCCGCGGCGTCCGCTTCGGGCAGCCAGGAACCAGGTGGACGTACCATCCACCCTTCTGACGACTGAAGTTGAACAACGGCGGTACGGAGTGCGTCCAGACCGGGGTGCCGCATCCCCTTCCGGTGGACCAGCAGGAGCGGGGAGAGCGGGACGGGGCGCACGAGGGGGCGGAGCACGGTACCCGGAAGCGGAGGAAATCCGACAACTGCGAGCACCGGGTGTCCTGTCTTCGCCATGATCCGTTGAAATTCGGCCACTCCTACCGCAAGCGGAGTGGGCGGGGCCAGATGGATGCCCCACTCTTCGAAAAGGAGTGCGGCAAGGCCGGTCCACTCCAGCGTGCGCGCATTGCCCGCCCCGGCGTAGACGGTTTCCCCGGCCAGGTCGGCGAGGGCGACGACCTCGCGTGGAGCGAGAGGATGAGCGGACGGCAGCAGGACGGCCATCGGCTCGTAGCGCACCGGCAGCGCGGTCAGCCCGGCGCGGACAGCGGGGTCGAGGCCGCCCGCCCGGCCGAAGGAGGCGTCCAGCCGTCCGGCGAGGATCTCCCCGGCGGCCCAGGTGAGACCGGACTCGAACCGCGCCATCAGCTCGCATTCCGGGGCGAGTTCGCGCGCCCGGTCGAGCACCCGGGCGGCCGTCATCCCGTCCGTGTTCAGGTCCACGAAGAGCGGCCGGGCCGCCGCGTCGGCGAAGGCGGCACCGAGGGCGGCGTGCGCGTCGAGGACCCGGCGGGCGTGCGGGACGAGCCGTTCGCCGTCCGGAGTGAGAACGACCTGCCGGGTGGTACGGACGAACAGCGCGGCACCGAGCAGCCGCTCCAGCCTGCGGATGTCCCGGCTCAGCGCCTGCTGGGCCACGAAGAGGCGGGCGGCGGCCCGGGTGAAGTGCAGGTCCTCGGCGACGGCGAGGAAGGCGCGCAGCAGCCGGGGGTCGAGGTCGGGGACGGTCACCGGGGGAATCTACAACACACGTGCGTGAATCGGGCCGGGACCGGTGTTGGACCGGACAGCCGTGCGCGGCCGAGGCTGTCGGGGTGCCGAACTCCGCCCCCACCACCTCTTCCCCCTCTCCCACCTCCTCTTCCCTCATATCCGCAGGACCCGACGCCTCCCCCGCGTCCGCTGGACCCGACACCTTCCCCTCCCCCGCGTCCGCTGGGCCCGACGCCTCTGCCTCCCCCGCAGAGCCGGAGACCTCCCCCGCACCCGCGGGGCCCGCGCCCCGCAACGCGTATCTGCGGCTGCTGCGCACCCCGGGCGCCCGCGCCTTCACGGCGGGGAACCTGCTCGCCCGGCTGCCGATCGGGATGTTCAGCGTCAGCGCGGTGCTGATGATCGCGGGGTCGCGCGGCTCGTACGCCCTGGCGGGGGCGGTGACCGCGACCGGTCTGGTGGCGACGGCCGTGGTGGCTCCGCTGACGGCCCGGCTGGTCGACCGGTACGGCCAGGCCCGGATCGCGGTGCCCGCCACCGCGTTCGCCGCGTCCGGCTCGCTCGCCCTGGCGCTCTGCGTCCGCCTCGGTGCCCCCACCTGGACCCTCTTCGTCGCGTACGCGGCCACGGCCACCGCCCCCAACACCGGCGGGATGTCCCGGGCCCGCTGGTCGCATCTGCTGCGGAACGACCCGGCCACCCTGCACACCGCCAACTCCTTCGAGCAGGCCGCCGACGAGCTCTGCTTCATGCTCGGCCCGGTCCTCGCCGCCACCCTCTGCGGCACCCTCTTCCCGGAGGCGGGCACGGTCACCGGCGCGGTGCTGATGATGACCGGCATCCTGGTCTTCGCCGCCCAGCGCGCCACGGAACCGCCGGTGGCTCCCCGTACCGTCCGGGCGCGGTCCCCGTTCCGCTCCCCCGGCATGCCCGCGCTGCTCGCCGTGTTCCTGGCGACGGGCGCGGTCTTCGGCACGATGGAGGTCGTCTCGATCGCGCACGCCGGAGGCGCCGTCCTCGCACTCCAGGCCACCGGCTCCTGTGTGGCCGGACTGCTCTACGGAGCGCTGCGCTCGGCCCGTGACCTCGGCCGCCGGCTGGCGCTCTGCCTCGCCGCGATGACCGCGCTGATGTGTCTGCCGATGCTCGCGGTGGCCACCACCGGCTCGCTGGTCGCCCTCGCGCTCTGCCTGCTGGCGGCGGGCGCGGCGACCGCGCCGACCATGGTGACCGGCATGACGCTCGTACAACGCCTGACCCCCGCCGCCCAGTTGAACGAGGGCATGACCCTCGCGGTGACCGCCCTGCTCGGCGGGGTCGCCGCCGGTTCGGCCACCGGTGGCTGGCTGGTGGAGCACGCGGGCACGGTCCCGGGGTACGCCGCCCCCGCCTGCGCCGCCGGACTCGCGTTCGTGGTCTCGGCCGCGGGTACGGGGAGGGCGGGGCGCACCACGGCGGCTGGATGACCCGCCGGGGTGACGTTCAGATGGATGAACAGCGGATGAGCTGGGGCTCTCGCGCACGGTCTTGACGGCTTCCTGGTCTGTACCTATGGTCACCGCCCAGCAGGCGTGTTCAACCCCCAGTGTTTCGTTCACATACGAGAACGGATGACTCCCACATGCCAGTCACCCCCGCACCCTCCCCCGTTCCCTCCCCCACCTCGGCGATCCGCCGCCCCCGGCGCCCCGGACTGCTCCTCACCGTGGCCGCCGCGACGGCGGCGCTCGTCGTCGGCTTCCTCTCGGGCCCCGCCGCTCCCCGCGCCGAGGCCGCGCCGACAACCTTCACCCACCCCGGAGTCACCGTCTCCCGAGGGCAGTTGGACTTCGCCCGTGCGCAGGTCAACGCCGGTGCGCAGCCCTGGAAGGGCGCGTACGACCAGATGATCGCGAGCAGCTACGCGAGTCTGAGCCGCACCGCCAAGCCCCGCGCGACCGTCGAGTGCGGCTCCTACTCCAACCCCAACAACGGCTGCACGGACGAGCGCGAGGACGCGATCGCCGCGTACACCGACGCCCTGGCCTGGTACATCACCCGCGACGAGCGGTACGCGAAGAAGTCCATCGAGCTGATGGACGCCTGGTCGGCGACGATCACCGGCCACACCAACAGCAACGCCCCGCTCCAGACCGGCTGGGCGGGCTCCTCGTGGCCCAAGGCCGCCGAGATCATCAAGTACACGTACACCGGCACCTGGGCCAACTCCGCGCGGTTCTCGACCATGCTGCGGAACGTCTATCTGCCGCAGCTCATCAACGGCTCCAACTCCAACGGCAACTGGGAGCTGTCGATGATGGAGGCCGCCGTCGGCATCTCCGTCTTCCTGGAGGACAAGACCTCCTACGACAAGGCCATGGCGAAGTTCCGTACCCGTACGGCGGCGTACGTCTACCTCGCCTCCGACGGCGCGGTGCCCAAGACCGTGCCGAGCCAGAACCTCGACACCACGGCGAAGATCGTCAGCTACTGGCAGGGTCAGTCCACCTTCACCACCGGGCTCACCCAGGAGACCTGCCGCGACTTCA
Organism: Streptomyces sp. NPDC001493; assembly: GCF_053597235.1. NCBI lineage: Bacteria > Bacillati > Actinomycetota > Actinomycetes > Kitasatosporales > Streptomycetaceae > Streptomyces > Streptomyces sp. NPDC001493. The sequence goes on along the minus strand of NZ_JBSFHV010000012.1, from coordinate 55,534 downwards.
CGCACACCGGTTACGGCATCTCGGCCATCTCGCACATCGCGGAGACCAGCCGTATCCAGGGCCAGGACCTGTACGGCACAGACGTCGGCGAGCGGCTGCGCCAGGCCCTCGGCTTCCAGTCCAAGTACCAGCGCGGCGAGGCGGTCCCGAGCTGGCTCTGCGGCGGGTCCCTCAACCTCGGCCTCGGCCCCGTCACCGAGGTCGGCTACAACGCCCTGCACAACCGCCTCGGCATCGCGATGACCAACACCCAGGCCCTGACCGAGCAGAACCGCCCGGCCGGCAGCAACAACCTCTTCGTGGCCTGGGAGACCCTGACCCACGGCGACAACCCGAACTGAGCCGCGCCCGGTCCGGGCGACCCGGCGAGCACGTCACCCGGACCAGTCGGCCCGCCCGTCGTGGAGGTACACCGGTTGCCCGGCACCCAGCCGGGCCACCGCCGCGGTGAAGCGCCGGGCCATGCGTTCCCCGAGCATGGTCACGGCCACCCCGGCGGCCACGAACCGCACGTCCGACAGCTCCTCGTCCCACGGCCGGAGCGTCGCCACCGTGGCCGGGCCGACCGTCCCGCCGTCGAAGACGAACGCCAGCTGGTCGTCCCACGGCCCGTGCGGCGGAACCCAGTCGACGACGAGCGGGCCGCTCAGCCGCACGGTCAGCCCCAGCTCCTCCCGCAGCTCCCTCGCGGCGGCCACCTGCGGCGGCTCATTGGCCTCGGCCATGCCACCCGGCAGGTCCCACCCCGGCTTGTACGTGGGCCGGACCAGCAGGAAGTCCCCCGCCCCGTCCCTGATCAGCACGTCGGCCGAGACCCGCTTCCGTGCTTGCGTGGCGTTCCCCTCCGCCAGATGGGCATTCCAGGCAACAGGGTCTGCGGGCGTGGGCCTCATGAACCACCACCTCCGGCGGGCGGGACGATGTCGGCGAGCAGCAGCATTCTGGAACTCCTCGCCTGGCCGATACGAGTTCTCAGTTCTTGGACGGGTCGATAGGTGCGATGGGGACCCAGCGCGGCGACAAGATCGTCCATCTGCTGGATGGCCCGCACCGACCCTAGTGCGAAGGGCAGGTCGAGAAGAAGAGCGTTACCGGTGAACACCGCCTCGTCCAACTCCGCGCGCTGGGCGTGGAGACTGGCCAGAGCGATGCGGGCAAGTGCCATGGATCGAGCGCGCCCTGTGTCGCGCAGAGCTACAGCGCGTTCCGCATGTTCCAAGGCTTGGACGTGCTGCCCTACGTCGCGCAGGGTGAGCGCAGACTCGCTGGCAAGTGCGGCCGCGTCGAAGGGGCTGATCCAGGGATGCGAGAGAGTTACCGAAGCGTCCAAGGCGAGGTGAGCGCTGTCGAGTGCCTGGCAGGCGAGTCTGGAGTGGCCGCAAACCGCGAGGGCACGCGCTTTCATTACGTGCAGCCGCGCTATGAGCGAAGGAATCCGGCGCCTGCTCCCGATGGCCTCCAACCCGGTCTGCGCCCAGTGGGTGGCAGCCACCGGATCACCCATCTGGAGCGCCAAATGACTGCTGCTTGCGGCCACGCTTGCGGTGAGGGCGCTGTCACCGGAACCCTGAGCGAGCGCCCACGCACGAACGAAGTGGCGAGATGCCACATCGTCGCGGCCTGAGTCATGCGCCATCCAGCCGGCCATCTCAGTCATCGTCGCCCCGACTGCGAAGATGTGCTGACCGGTGCCCACATCCATCAGGCGTGGGCCCAAGTTTCCCGATAAGTGCCGGACAACGGCGGCGTACAGCCTTCCGCCACCGGACTGACGATCTGCATCCCGAAATGCGGTCAGAGCGAGGAGGTCACCGTCGTCGTCGTGGACGGCCGCGGGGATCAATGGAGCGACGGTCCCTTCTCCGGGTGCCTGCCAGGGTCGTTGGGCAAGGCCAAGCATGTGTCCGGGGATATGGAAGGCATCGGCGATCTGCTCAAAGATGGCGAGCTTCTCCACACGGCTCTTGCCGCTCATGTAGTCGTAGACCCGTCCCTGGGTGATCTGTACGGCTGCTGCGATGCGACGTGTACTGATGCCACGGTGGTTCAGCAGTTGGAACAGCGCCCCCATGTCGCGCCGTGCACAAGCCGCCAGCATTCTCTCGTCCCCCAGAAGCCCTGCCACTACCTCGCGTACATCCCCTGACGCCCAACCCATGAGAGGCCTCTCTGCAGCGGTGGCTGTGTTGGGCTCAACGTAGCCACTCCGACTCCGTTTTGGAGTCACCCCCTGGAGTCCCGTGTAGAACCCAAAAGCCTCTTGACTGGTATCCGTCGCCTGAAGCGCATTCAGAGCGGTGCCACCCCCTCGAACTCAATCCATATGGAGAGGAACGCCCATGTCCCTGCACGAGCCTTACCCCACCCGCGAAGGGGAGCACGACGACGAGGTGTCCATGATCGAGATCGGCGATGCCGCCACGCTGACCGAAGGTCAGGGGAAGGGCAGCAGCGAGGACAAGCGCCGCGCCTACAACTCCTGAGGCCGGTCTCATGGTGGTCCCCGGCAGATTCGGGGGCCACTTCCTCATCCAGCCGACGTTCTGGAGGTCATTCGTGGTCATTGGCGGTTTCAGCTCGACGGAAAACCACTGGCCCCGTCCTCGGGGCGCAACATTGATCGCACCGCTCTCCTCCGTGTGGCGTCTGGGGCATACCCCTGCTCGTGTCGCCGTCTTCGGAGCCCGCCGCACTTGGGTGCTTGGTCTGTGCGGGGCGGATGACGACCAGTTGCGCGCACTGGCCACTCGTCCGGTGCCGACGGATGTAACTTGGCGCTGGTCCGGGAGCTACGCAGTCGTGGAGGAAACGCCTGAGGGAGTTCTTCTGCACACCGACCCGGCAGCCTCCTTCCCCCTCTACGCCGTGCAATGGCAGCGGGGATGGGCGTGGGCCACCTCGGCGCGCATGCTCGCAGCACTCGCCGGAGCCGATCTGGACGTCCAGCGTCTGGCCTGCACGATCCTGGCACCATCCGTGCCCATGTTGTCAGCAAGCCGAACGTGCTTCGCGGGGGTGCAACAGCTCGCACCTGGCAGCCGCATCATGCTTCCCCGCAGTGGTGCGTCTCTTCGCCGCCGAACAGTCTGGCGGCCCGACCCGGATTTCTCCCAGCCTGCACACCAGCGCCTACGGCAGGCGCTGGAACAAGGTACTGCGCTCCGCGTGGCTAGTGATGCGCGTCTGACCAGTGACCTCTCCGGCGGCCTTGATTCCTCTCCCCTCACGGTTCTTGCCTCTCTCGCACTCCCCGAGTCCCTTTCGCTCGACGCTGTCACCATCCACCCTCACGGAGTGCTCGATGGAGCCGATCTCCGATTTGCGCGAATGGTGGCCGCAGCGCCTCTCAGCAGAATCCGGCATCATCTGCTCCCGATGGGTGCCGAACACAGGCCCTACTCGGACATCACCAGCGTGCCGGCGACAGACGAACCTGCGCCTTCGACCCTGACCCAGGCCCGGTTGCGCGGCCAGTTCCGATGGATGCACGACCAACTGCTGTCTCGGACACACTTGACGGGCGACGGCGGCGACAGCGTGCTGTTCCAGCCGCCCGCCCACCTCTCCGATCTCATTCGCCGAGGACGCTGGCGGCGAGCGATTCGGGAAACCTACGGATGGGCGCGGCTACGGCGCACGCCGGTTCTCCCCCTTCTTCGCGATGCGACCGCCATGGCTCGAATCTCCCGAGAGGCAGCCACGGTGAAACTCGCTGAGCATGCCACCGCCAGAGGGTCGGAGAACCGGGGGCACGTGGGCTGGTTCGTATTGCCGCCCGTCCCGGACTGGGCCACCAGAGCAGCCGTAGCGCATCTGAGCAACGCAACCGCCGAGGCAGCCAACCGCCCTGACCCCCTCCACGGACTCGACGCGTCGATTCGCACGCTCACGGACGAGATCCGTGAGGTCGCCAGGACTGCTGCAGCCGACAGCGAACTCGCCGCTGCCTGCGGAATCGACCTCCATAATCCATTCCTGGATGCGGCTGTAGTGGACTCGATCCTCCGCAACCCACTGGATGACAGAGCTCCGATCCACACGTACAAACCGCTCCTCATCAGAGCGGTTGGCGATCTTCTGCCGCCCGCCATCACTGCCCGCACTACAAAGGGAAGCTTCGACGCCGACCACTTCGCGGGCATGCGTGCCAATCTCGGTGCCCTACTGCCCTTGGCTGACGGACATCTCGCCGCCCTCGGTCTGGTCGACCCGCCCGCGCTCCGCCGCAACCTTCGTCGCACCTCTGCCGGCATCCCCATGTCCTTGGCTTCCATCGAGCAGGCATTGACGGTCGAAGCCTGGCTGCACGCCCACCACAGAGAGCCCGCACCGACCTGGATCGACGCACCTCACCTGGAGCAGGCATGACCGATGCTCCTGCCTATGCATCCCCTCATCCTCGCGTCAAGGCAGTCGACTTCGGCCACCTGGTGGTGCTCGTCGATTACCGAACTGGACGTGTCCACTGCCTGTTACCCGCTACGGCGATCCTGTGGCGCAGCCTTGTGGCCAACGGCCGCCTGGCTGCCCTGCCGAAGGAAACGGTCCTCCATCTACTCTCCGCCGGGCTGCTGACGTCCACTTCCAACCCGACTCCCGGGGAGCCAACCGCCGTTGCTCCTCCCATTTCTGCGAGTTGGGGCAGCATCGAACACACTGCGGGGGTAGCCCGCCCTCCTCGTGGGCCTTGGGTTGCCGCAGCTGCAGCCCTCGCTTCGGTCTTCGCCGTCAAGCGGGCCGGGCGGGCTGGAACGACGATGAACCGTCTGACGGGGGTCGTCGAGAAGGCAGCTTCCCGCTGCCGCCGACCAGCTTCCACAGCACAGATCACGGCGGCCGTGGCGGCAGTCCGTCGGGCGGGCTGGCTTTCCCCGGGCCGAACAGCGTGTTTGGAAGAGTCGGTCGCCGTTGTGCTTCTGCTCGCGGCACGGGGCCTAGGAGTGACGTGGTGCCACGGCGTCGCTTCGGACCCGGTGCGACTGCACGCATGGGTACAGACTTGGGACGGAGAACCAATTGCCGAGCCTGACTCGACCCGGGCGTACACGCCTGCCCTCACGATCGGAGATCCCCATCAACGACTCTGACCCGATCCTCTGGATCAGCTCCGCATCATGTGCGCTCGGTCCTTACAGACCGGACCTGGTGGAAACGTACTGGCGCTGGGAACAGGACCCCGCACTCCTCGTCGGGTACGGACGTCAGGGCCCGGAGTCTCTGGAGGCCCGGGCCGAGGGCATGACCCGCCAGTTGCAGGGCGAAAACATTCGCTTCACGATCTATGACCTGGCCTCCGGAACTCCCGCCCCGGTCGGGGTTGCCACTTTGCTGCCGGACCACGGAGTCCGTACAGCGGAATACGTGGTGATGCTGGCGCCAGGGGCACGCGGCCGGGGACTGGGGCGGGAGGCGACGCGGCTCACGCTCGACTATGCCTTCCATGTCAGCAATCTACGCATGGTGTGGCTCAAGGTTCTGGCACCGAACGCCGCAGGCATCAACGCCTATCTCAACGCGGGATTCCGCAGAGCCGGGGTGCTCAGGGAGTCCGGATACTGGCTGGGAAAAGTCTGCGACGAGGTCCTCATGGACTCACTCTCCGCCGAATTCACCGGTCCGTCCGCTGTGAAGGGGCTGCTCGACAGGTGAGCTGAAGCGGGTGCGCACGTAAAAGGCGGACCAGCCCGCGCGTCCACCTGGCGGCCCGCATCGTGCCTCATACCGTGGGCCCGCTCCCTGATCCACTCCGCCAGACGGCGAACCAGGACGGCCGAGGCCCCGCCGAGGTGAACGAGGGGCTGGTCGGTAATGGTGGGGAAGTCGCCGCGCAGGGAGCCCCGCTCTCCCCCGGCGGCCGGGCCGTCCGTGACAGCAAAGACCGGAACGGGCCCCGGCTCCACTTCACCGCCGCCCAGTGGGCCGCCTTCACCGAGAACGTGAAGTCGGGCGAGTCGGCCGCCCACCTGATCCGACCGACCCGCCGCTCGCCCCCTCGTGCCGGGCTCCGCGGCCCGAACTCCGCGAGCCCGGCGTACAGCGCGCGAGCCCGGCGCACAGAACGAGAAACAATCACGCAGAGACGAGAAAGAACGCGAAAAAGCCTCTGCCCCGCGAGCGAACTCGCGGGGCAGAGGCTTACATGGGGTTGTGGAGATGGCGGGAATCGAACCCGCGTCCAACGGTGCGGAACCAGGGCTTCTCCGAGTGCAGTTCGCTACGCTTTTCTCGGCCCCGGAGGTCACGCGAACAAGCCTCCGACAGGCTCAGTCACTGTTTGATTTCCTTCCAAACCCCGTGACCGGGCGTAGAAGTTTAGATCCCTAGTTGATGCCAGGATCCGGGTCGGGATCACCCCCGGGCTGACACTCCGCAGAGTCTTCGCTAGCTGCTAATTAGGCAGCGAGGGCGAAGGCGGAGGAATCGCGCTTGGAATTGGCGATTATTGTTTGCGACATATGGTTTACGAGATCATTGCCGCTTCCTCGACTCGCTTCCCCTGCTTCGACATCCGCTGTCGAAACCGATCATCCCCATGTTGATTTTTCAATACGCGCACCCTCGCTGGGGTGCACGGCCCATCGTACGTGACCAACGCCGGACGATGCCAGCGTATTCCCGCCGGTCACCCTCCCCATCTGCCCGGGACGGTGCCCCACGGACCCGCGGCGGGCCCGGAGCCGGCCGGCCCCCGGTGGCTCAGGCGCTGCGCTGCCGCCGGCGGGCCGCCGAGATGGCGCGGTTGGTCTCGCGGGTGTCCTGCTTCTCGCGGAGCGTCTGACGCTTGTCGTACTCCTTCTTGCCCTTCGCGAGCGCGATCTCGACCTTGACCCGGCCGTCCTTGAAGTACAGGGCGAGCGGGACGATGGTGTGCCCGGTCTCCTTGGACTTCGACTCCAGCTTGTCGATCTCGGCCCGGTGCATCAGCAGCTTCCGCTTCCGCTTCGCCGCGTGGTTGGTCCACGTGCCCTGCACGTACTCGGGTACGTGGATGTTGTGCAGCCACGCCTCGTTCCGGTCGATCTGGACGAAGCCGTCCACCAGCGAGGCCCTGCCCATCCGCAGGGACTTCACCTCGGTCCCCATGAGCACGAGGCCGCACTCGTAGGTGTCGATGATGTGGTAGTCGTGCCGCGCCTTCTTGTTCTGCGCGATCATCTTGCGCCCGGTGTCTTTTTCCTTGGCCATAGTGCGGTCATTTTCGCACTACGACCCACCCCCGAGGCCACTCAATACCGTCTCGGCCCGTTCCAGGGCCCCCGAGCCCACCACCAGGTCCGGTGTGATCCCCCGGCCCTCGACCCCCCGGCCGCCCGGCGTGCGGTACTGCCCGACGGTCAGCTCCGCCACCGCGCCGTCCGGCAGCTCGCTCGGCATCTGCACCGAACCCTTGCCGAAAGTGGGCGAACCGACCGTGACCGCACGGCCCCGGTCCTGGAGGGCGCCGGTCAGCAGCTCGGCGGCGCTCATCGTGCCGCCGTCGACGAGCACCACGAGCGGACGGGTCGTGTCGCCGCCCGCGTCCGCGTACAGGGCGCGCTGCTCCCCGTGCACGTCGTACGTGGCGACCAGGCCGCCGTCGAGGAAGGCGGAGGCCGCGGCGACCGCCTCGCCGACCAGGCCGCCGCTGTTGGCGCGCAGGTCGAGCAGGATTCCCGCGTCGCCCGGGGCGGACCGCACCGCGTCGCGGATCTCGCCGCCCGCGCCCCGGGTGAAGGCCGTCGCCTTGATCAGCACGGTGGAGGTGGGGGCGGTGCCGAGCCGGCGCACGGTGACGGGCTCGGTGGTGAGCCGGGCGCGGCGCAGGAACTCCGTGCGGGCGCGGCCGTCGCGTTCCACGCCGAGGACGACGGAGGACCCGGCCTTCTCGCCCGTACCGTCGCCGCGCAGCTCGGCCACGACCTCGGCGACGGGGCGCCCCTTGGTACGGGTGCCGTCCACGGAGGTGAGTACGTCGTCGGCGCGGATACCCGCGAGGTCGGCGGGACCACCGGGCTCGACCCGGGCCACCCGCACCCGGCCGTCGGCGGTGCGGCGGGCGGAGAGGCCGACTCCGGTGTACGAACCGTCGAGGGCCTGCTCGAACTCCTCGTACTCGCGCTCGTCGTAGACCGCGCCCCAGCGGTCTCCGCTGCGGCTGACGAGTTCCTCGGCGGCCTGGGTGGCCGACTTCCCGTCCGCGGCGGCTCCGGCCGCTGCCGCCGCCAACTCCTGGCGGTCGACGGGCGCGGCGGAGGAAGCGGCCGGGCGTGGTCTCGTACCGGCCCGGGCGGGCTCGTCGCGCGGCAGCGATCCGGTGGCCGCGCCGGTGGCGAGCACTCCGGCGAACACCAACGACAGGGCCGCCCCGCGGCGCAGGCCGCGGGGCCCGTACCGGTACAAGGGCCCCTGCATGGCAGCGAGTCTAGGACAAACCCCCTGGGCCGCACGGGTGCTTGCCCGCGCGGCCCAGGGGGCGCATGTCACACCTTGAGGTACTTGCGGAGCGCGAACAGCGCGGCAACCGCGGGCATCAGAAGCCCGATCGCGAGGACCAGCGGCAGTTTGGTGATGACCGCGTCCCAGCCGATGAAGTCGATCAGGTTCAGCTTGCTCTGCAGGGAGAGGCCGGCGTCGATGAGGAAGTAGCGGGCCGCTATCAGCAGAACACAGGCCAGCAGCCCGCCGATCAGCCCCGCGAAGGCCGCCTCCATGATGAACGGCATCTGGATGTAGAAGCCCGAGGCGCCGACGAGCCGCATGATGCCGGTCTCGCGTCTCCGGCTGAACGCCGACACCCGCACGGTGTTGACGATCAGCATCAGTGCGATGACGAGCATCAGCGCCATGACGAACAGGGCGGCGACGTTCATGCCGTTCATCAACTCGAAGAGGTTGTCCAGGATCGATCTCTGGTCCTGGACGGACTGCACCCCGTCACGGCCGGCGAAGGCGGTGGCGACGACCTTGTACTTCTGCGGGTCCTTGAGCTTGACGCGGAAGGACTCCTGCATCTGGTCGGGCGTGATGTTGCCCGCCATCTGCGTGTCGCCGAACTGGTCCTGGTAGTGCTTGTACGCCTCGTCGACCGTCTCGAAGGTGACGGTGTCGACGGCCGCCATCTTCTTGAGGTCCGTCTCGATCTCCTTCTTCTGCGCTTCCGTCACGGCGCCGTTGGAACACTTCGGCGTGTCCAGGGCCTCGTCCTTGTTGCACAGGAAGATGGAGACGTTGACCTTGTCGTACCAGTAGTCCTTCATCGTGCTGACCTGCTCGCGGAGCAGCAGCGCGCCGCCGAACAGGGCGAGCGAGAGGGCGACGGAGACCACCACGGCGAAGGTCATCGTGAGGTTGCGCCGAAGACCGACGCCGATCTCCGACAGGACGAACTGGGCGCGCATGGCGTCCTTTCAGTACTCGATGCTCAGAACTCGATGCTCAGATACTCAGTGCCGGGGGGCGCTCAGTGCTGGTAGCCGTAGACGCCGCGCGTCTGGTCGCGCACGAGACGTCCCTGTTCCAGCTCGATGACGCGCTTGCGCATCTGGTCGACGATGTTCTGGTCGTGGGTCGCCATGATCACGGTGGTGCCGGTCCGGTTGATCCGGTCCAGCAGCTTCATGATGCCCACGGAGGTCTGCGGGTCGAGGTTGCCGGTCGGCTCGTCGGCGATCAGCAGCATCGGCCGGTTGACGAACGCCCGCGCGATGGCGACGCGCTGCTGCTCACCACCGGAGAGCTCGCCGGGCATGCGGTCCTCCTTGCCGCCGAGGCCCACGAGATCGAGCACCTGCGGCACGGCCTTGCGGATCTCACCGCGCGGCTTGCCGATGACCTCCTGCGCGAAGGCCACGTTCTCGGCGACGGTCTTGTTGGGGAGGAGGCGGAAGTCCTGGAACACGTTGCCCAGTTGGCGGCGCATCTGGGGCACCTTCCAGTTGGACAGGCGCGACAGGTCCTTGCCGAGCACATGGACCGTGCCCTGACTCGCGCGCTCCTCACGGAGGATCAGGCGCATGAAGGTGGACTTGCCGGAGCCCGAGGAGCCCACCAGGAAGACGAACTCGCCCTTCTCGATCTCCAGGGAGATATCGCGCAGCGCGGGGCGACTCTGCTTCGGGTAGGTCTTCGAGACGTTGTCGAATCGGATCACGGAGGCACCATGGTCGGCCGGGAGTATGTGTGCGTGACCCTACGCGAATGCTTCCCGGCCGCGCAGGCGGCGTCTACGGATGGGTGATTTATGCCGGAACATGAGCGGGAACGCGTCGGCCCGGGTCCGCCCACCGGAACGCGCGGACGCCCTCCGCACCCCCGTCGGAACCGTGCGTGACCGGCCGGGCGACGGCCCCTTCCGGTGTCCCGTACGGCACTCCCCGACGGGCCGCGCCGAAAGACGCCGGAGCTGGCACAGTGGTAGGGGGAACGGTCACGCTCCCCTGAGCGTTGTGCGGACGGACAGCCGGGCCGGGACGTACGGAACGGCCCGAGGACGATTCCGCCGCGCGGGAGGAGGAGTGCGCATGACCTACGACAGACTGGTGTGCGCGAACTGTGCGGCGCCCGTGAACGAGGGCCGCTGCCCCGTCTGCCGCGCGAGCCGGGAGCGCCTGCGCCGGCAGGACCAGGGCCCGCTCGGCATGAATCCGATGGTGCTGATCGCCCTGCTCGTGGTGCTGGTGTGCGCGGTGGCGCTGCTGGCCCAGCAGGTGGCGTAGCACCGATCGCCCCACGCGGTCGCCCCGGGCCGTAGCCCCCCACCGTCGCCCCAGGCTGTCGCGGAGGCCCACGCCGTCGCGGCCCCCGGCCGGAAGGCCCCCATGAGGGGCTTGTACGGCTCCGAGGGGCGTCGCACCCCTCCTCTCCACGCGTGAGGGCCCGCGGAGAGCGGTGAAGCTCTCCGCGGGCCCTCAGCGGTGTGTCCGGGCTCCGCGCGGTGCCTGTGAGCCGGTGGCTCAGACGGCGGTGCGACCGGCCGCCAGACGCGGCAGGAAGCGGAAGCCGATGCCGCCGGCGATCATCGTCGCGGCACCGAGCAGCAGGAAGGTGGTCTCGGCCGCACCGGTCTCGGCGAGCTCGTCCTTGCCCTTGCCCTGCTCGACCGGCTGGTTGCCGACGCTGTCCGTGTCGGTGTTGTTCGACTCGACGCACTCGGCACCGTCGAGGGTGACGGTGCAGGTCTCGTCGGTGCCACCGGTGGACGAACCACCGTTGGCGCTGGTCGAGCCGGTGGTGCCGGTCGAACCGGTGGCGCCGGTGCTGCCCGTGGCGGACGACGCCTGGTCGCCGCTGGCAGCCTGGTCGCCGGAAGCGGCCTGGTCACCCGAGGCGGACTGGTCACCACTGGCGGACTCGTCGCCCGAGGCGGACTGGTCGCCCGAGGCCGACTGGTCGCCCGCGGCGGACTCGTCACCGGAGGCCGACTGGTCACCACTGGCCGACTGGTCGCCCGCGGCGGACTCGTCACCGGAGGCGGACTGGTCGCCACTGGCCGACTGGTCACCGGCGGCGGACTCGTCACCGCTGGCCGACTCGTCGCCCGAGGCGGACTGGTCACCACTGGCCGACTCGTCGCCCGAGGCGGACTCGTCACCGGAAGCCGACTCGTCGCCCGAGGCGGAGGAGTCCACGCCGGGAAGGTCGCCGGAGTCGCTGGAGTCGCCGGTGCCGTCGTCCTCGCCGCCGACGCCGATGGAGGGCACCGAATCGGGACTGATGGCCTGAGCCGCACCCGCGGCGGTCAGGGAAGCGCCGGCCGCGATGATCGCGCCGGCCGCTATGCGCGCGATACGTACGCGCGTCTTCTTCGTCATCTGCTGCTACCCCCAGTAGCCGATCTCGTCAATGGAGCAGCACTGTGCGGGACCCGGCTCTGCGGGGTTCGCTCCGAACCGGGCCGCGCTCGTAGCGGTCGTCCGGTCCGCCCCCACTCCCACCTGTCCCAGTCAACGCATGCTGCTCCAGCACCCTGACCAGAGTTAAGGATTCCGTCAAGAGCGTTCCGGGCGATTGGTGACCCGGTGGGGCTTCTGACGGTTATTCACTCCCCCGACTGTGACGCAATCCCTACGTTCCGCCCCGCACCGCACGCCCCGAAGCACCCGACCCGCGCGCCCGGGTACGCGGAAGGGCCCGGGCGGAGAATCCTCGCCCGGGCCCAACTGCCGTATACGTAAGGTTACTTCTCGCCCTGCTTCCGCCAGCGGATGCCCGCCTCGATGAAGCCGTCGATCTCACCGTTGAAGACCGCTTCGGGGTTGCCCATCTCGAACTCCGTACGCAGGTCCTTGACCATCTGGTACGGGTGCAGGACGTACGAACGCATCTGGTTGCCCCAGGAGTTGCCGCCGTCGCCCTTGAGCGCGTTCATCCGCGCCTGCTCCTCCTGGCGGCGGCGCTCGAGGAGCTTCGCCTGGAGGACGTTCATCGCGGACGCCTTGTTCTGGATCTGCGAGCGCTCGTTCTGGCAGGAGACGACGATGCCGGTGGGCAGGTGGGTCAGTCGCACCGCGGAGTCGGTGGTGTTGACGCCCTGGCCGCCGGGGCCGGAGGAGCGGTACACGTCCACGCGCAGCTCGGACTCGTCGATCTCGATGTGGTCGGTCTGCTCGACCACGGGCAGCACCTCGACACCCGCGAAGGACGTCTGGCGGCGGCCCTGGTTGTCGAAGGGCGAGATCCGGACGAGCCGGTGGGTGCCCTGCTCGACGGAGAGCGTGCCGTAGGCGTACGGGACCTCGATCGCGAAGGTGGTCGACTTGATGCCGGCCTCTTCGGCGTACGCCGTCTCGTAGATCTCGGTCTTGTAGTTGTGCCGCTCGGCCCAGCGCAGGTACATGCGCTGGAGCTTCTCGGCGAAGTCGGCGGCGTCGACGCCACCCGCCTCGGCACGGATGGTGACCAGAGCCTCACGGGCGTCGTACTCGCCGGACAGGAGGGTGCGGACCTCCATCTCGTCGAGCGCCTTGCGGACCGATTCCAGCTCGGTCTCGGCCTCGGCGAGGGTGTCCGCGTCGCCCTCGTCCTGGGCGAGCTCGAAGAGCACCGCGAGGTCGTCGATGCGACCGCGCAGCGTCTCGGTCTTGCGGACCTCGGCCTGGAGGTGGGAAAGCTTGCTGGTGATCTTCTGGGCCGCCTCCGGGTCGTCCCAGAGGGACGGCGCCGCCGCCTGCTCCTCGAGCACGGCGATGTCCGCCCTCAGGGAGTCCAGGTCCAGGACGGCCTCGATCGACCCCATGGTGGACGAGAGGGACTTCAGCTCTTCGGAAATATCGACGACTGCCACGGGTCCAGCGTAACGGCTGGACGGGTGAAGCTCGCCCTCCCCCGGCTTCCGGGGCGGTATCCCCTGCTCCGGCCCCTTGCTCCGAGGGGCTTCCGGGCCGCCCTGCCGTCCAGGGGGCGGCCCGGTGCCGCGGCTGTTCTCAGGGCGTGTCGGGGGCGGAGCTGCCGCTGTCCTGCGGGGTGGCGCCGGCGTCGTCGCCGCCGGTGGCCAGCCAGCCGCCCACCGCGACCGCCGCGACGAGCACCACGGTGGCCGCACCCAGGGTGAGGCGGCGCTTGCGGACGGCGGCGGACTTGTTCCGGGCCGAGCCGGGGCGCGGGCCGGGGGTCCGTGGGGCGCGGGCGGTGCCGAGGGGGCCGCCGGCCAGCTCGTCCGGGGCGGGCACCCGCATGCTGGTGTGGGTGTCCCGGTTGGAGTCGGGCGACGCGCCGGGGACCAGTGGGACGGCGCCCCTGCGGCGGGGCTCCTCGTCGGCGGGGGTGTACTGCTGCTCGTCGTACGCCGGACGAAGTTCCGTTTCTTCTTCGCCGGGCTCGTCCACCTCCAGCGGTCCGATGCCCGCGAGGAGAGGCAGCAGCTCGCGCAGCCGGCCGCCCAGCTCGCCGGCGCGCAGCCGGGAGGCGGGGGCCTTCGCCAGGCACTGGACGAGCAGCTGCCAGAGCTCCTCCGGGATGCCGGGGAGCGGGACGACGGTCTCCGTGACGTGCCGGCGCAGCACCGCGCCCGGGTGGCCGCCGCCGAACGGCGTGAACCCGGCGAGCAGCTCGTAGAGGACGGTCGCGAGGGCGTAGATGTCGACGGCGGCGCGCGGCGGGAGCCCTTCGACGATCTCGGGCGCCAGGTAGTCCGGAGTGCCGATGATCCGGGTCGTGCGGGTGCGCAGCGGGGTGTCGATGAGCTTGGCGACGCCGAAGTCGGTGAGGAGCGCGGGGTGCGAGCCGCCGGGGCCGAGCGGGCCCTCCATGTCGAGCAGGATGTTCTCCGGCTTGACGTCCCGGTGGACCACTCCGGCGGCGTGCGCGGCGGCGAGCCCGTCGGCGACGTCCGCGACGATCGCGACGGCGGCCTCGGGGGCGAGGCGGCGCTCGCGGTCCAGCCGGGTGCGCAGGTCGGTGCCGCGCACCAGGCGCATGACCAGGGCGAGGTCGTTGCCGTCGACGACGAGGTCGTGGACGGCCACCACGTGCGGATGGTCGAGCCCGAGCAGCGCGGTGCGTTCCCGCACGAAGCGGCCCACGAGCTCCTGGTCGGACGCGAGGTCCTCGCGGAGGAGTTTGATGGCGACAGGCCCCTCGGGCCCTTCGCCGAGCCACACCGTTCCGGCGCTGCCGCGCCCCAGGATCTGGTGGGCGGTGTACCGGCTGCCGATATTCCGTGCCAAGACTGCTCCCTCAGCGGCTGGCGGTGAACCCCGGTCGACAAAGTTACGCGGCGGCCGGGGGGTTGCGTGCCCCGGACGGCGCCAACCTTCCCCTTCAGGGGCGAAATGCGGCGGTTAGGACCCCGAAGGAGTCGACAAAGGTACAGAGTTGATGCGGTGCGGAGACGCGGCCGAGACGGCGCGGAGACCTGCGGGGACGGTACGGGGAACCGGACCGGCGGGTCCGGGACGCCTCGCGCGGGCGTCGCGGACCCGCCGGTACGACGGTTCCAGGGGGCGCCGGGTCAGGCGCTGCCGCCCCCGAGGCCGGAGACCCAGTCGGTCACCGAGCCGATCGCGTCGCCGATCGCCTCCCAGTACCCCTTGCCCTGGTCGACCCAGTCCTGAAGCGGCGTCAACTCCCAGATGAGCCAGCCCGCGACGATGAGCAGCACCACGGTGAACAGGCAGCCCTTGAGGCAGCCGAGCCCGGGGATCTTCATCGGGTTGGCGCTGCGCTGCCGGGGCTGGCGCGGTTCGCGCGGGGCCGGTGCCTGCGGCTGCTGCGGGGGCGCGTACCGCTGGCGCTGGGGCTGCTGCTGCGGGGCCTGCTGCTGCGGGGCGTACTGCTGGGGCGGGTACCCCTGCTGGGGCTGCTGCTGCGGGTAGCTCTGCCGCTGGGGCTGCTGCTGGTAGCCCTGCGGCTGTTGCTGCTGCGGCGGGTACTGCTGGTGCTGGGGGCGCTGCTGGGGCTGCTGCCGCTGCGGGGGCTGCTGCTGCGGCGGCTGCTGGCGCTGGGGGCGGCGGCGCAGCGGATCGTCGGCCGGGTCGAGGTACTGGACCTGGGTCTGCTCGTTGCGGTCGCGCGCGGCCTGGAGCTGGGACTGCCAGGGGTGCGCGGGGTCCGGCTGCGGCGGTCCGTCCGGGCGCTGCGGCACGGGCGGCAGCACGGCGGTGGGGTCGGCCGCGCCGCCCGGGCCGCCGGGGAACTGCCCGTGCTGGAGGACGCTGGTGGCGGCGTTCGGGTCGTACCCGCCCGCGCCGAAGGAGCCTCCGGAGGAGTTCGGCAG
Source organism: Streptomyces sp. NPDC001493 (assembly GCF_053597235.1). Lineage (NCBI taxonomy): Bacteria > Bacillati > Actinomycetota > Actinomycetes > Kitasatosporales > Streptomycetaceae > Streptomyces > Streptomyces sp. NPDC001493. The sequence continues at coordinate 39,843 of NZ_JBSFHV010000012.1, read as the reverse complement.
CACCTGCGTCGGGTCGGCCGCTCCGGGCGTCTCCGGTACGGGCGCGGGCGCCGGGTCCGGGGCGAGCAGCGCGCCGACCCCGTCGGCGGCGGCGATCTGGGCGGAGTTGGCGTGCACGCCGATGCCGGCGGCGACGGTACGGAGCGCCCGGGCCAGGTTCTCGGCGCTGGGCCGCCGGTCGGGGTCCTTGCTCAGGCAGCGCTCGATGACCGTCCACAGGGGTTCGGGGACGGTGGAGGGGCGGCGGGGCTCCTCGCTGAGGTGGCGGTGGAGCACTTCGAGGGCGGTGCCTCCGGCGAACGGCGGGCGGCCGGTGACCAGCTCGTACAGCAGGATGCCGGCGCCGTAGATGTCGACGGCGGAGGTCTGCGGGCGGCCCTCGGCGGACTCGGGGGCCACGTACGCGGGCGTGCCGACGAACTCGTGGGTGCGGGTCAGCCCCGGGGAGTCGGCGAGCCGGGCGATGCCGAAGTCGGTGAGCATCGGGCGCATGGTGCCGTCGCGCTCGTCGAGCAGGACGTTGGCGGGCTTCAGGTCGCGGTGGACGACTCCGTCGGCGTGGCTGGCGGCGAGCGCGTCGGCGATCTGCGCGGTGAGCAGGGAGGCGGCGACCGGGGTCAGCGGGCCGTTCTCGCGGAGGTAGCGGTGCAGGTCGGGGCCGTCGACCAGGTCCATGACCAGGGCGAGGAGGTCCCCTTCGACCACCAGGTCGCGGGTGCGCACGATGTTCTCGTGGGTGAGCCGGAGCAGCACGGAGCGCTCCCGCAGGAACCGCATCACCACATCGGCGTCGTTGGCGAGCTCCTCCTTGAGGACCTTGATCGCCACGGTCTCCCCGGGCTGCCCCGCGACGGCCGCCTCGGCCCCCGCGGTCTCCCGCTGGCGGGCTCGCCAGACGGTGCCCGTGGCGCCGCGTCCGAGGGGCTCTTCGAGCAGGTACTTGCTGCCTACGGGCCGCACGTCATGCGCTCCCTGCTGGTCGTGGTGATGGTGGAGGGTGAGGGCCCGCGCTACCGGGACCGCCGGGCCGCCCCGGATGTTCCGGCCCACTGTAATGGTGCCGAACCGGCCTCCGACGGGTCGCGAACGGGCTGTGTTCGCGCCGTGACCCGTCGGTTTCCGGGCATTTCCCGGTGGGCTCCGGCGGCTGCCGGAACCGTCACACCTCCTGTACCGGGGAGGACGCCGACGAGGGAGGACCGGTTGCCCTCCGTGTGCGCCTACCCCTGCCCGCTCCCGAGCTCCGGTAAGCCCGCTCCCCCTCTCCGGCAAGCGGAGTGTCAGAACCCGGGCCAAGCAGGCGCTTTTGCGCCCACACCCGACCAATCAAGATCACTTATGCATGACCCGTGGGCGTGTTGCCGGTGGCAGGTGCGAGGATGCCTCCAGCACGGAACTGCGGGAGCGGGAGCCCTGCGGTACGTGACGACCCGTACCGGACGACGCGTCCGCGCCGGGTGGGGGGCATCACAGGGAGGTCCCCTGCCGGGCAACCCGCAGAAGGGACCGCTGACGGCGATGCAGATCCGGCTGACCGTCCTCGCGCCGCGCACCGGCCACGCACCGGCGCGCGCGTGCGACGTCCTGCTCACGGCCCCGGCGGGCACGGCGCTCGCCGCCGTCGCCTCGGCCCTCGCCTCGGCGGTCCAGGGCCCCGAGGGGTCCCTGGGCGGCGGCGCGGTGATCCTCTTCGCCGGGCGGGAGCGGCTGGACTCCCAGCGCCTCTCCCTCGGCGAGCCGCCGCTGGTCGACGGCGCGGTGCTCTCCCTCCACACCCCCGGTGAGGACGAACCGTCCACCGACGACTCCGTCCCGGCCCGGCTGCACGTGGTCGCCGGTCCCGACGCGGGCGGTGTCCACCTGCTGCACGGCGGGCAGATCCGCATCGGCCGCTCCGCCGACGCGGACGTGCCGCTCGACGACCCCGACGTCTCCCGGCTGCACTGCTCGGTCACCGTCTCCGGCGACGGCCGGGTCACCGTGGCCGACCTCGGCTCCACCAACGGCACCTCGCTGGACGGCGCCGAGATCGGCACCCGGCCGGTCCCGCTGTCGGCGGGCGCCCTGCTGCGGCTCGGCGAGTCCACCCTCCGCCTCGCCACCGGCCCCCGCCCCCCGGCGCTGGCCACCGCCCCGGACGGCGAGGGCCATCTGCGGGTGTCCCGGCCGGAGCCCGGAGCGTCCGGGAACGCCGGCCCGGACCCGGCCCACGGGCACGGCGCGTACGCCGAGGAGACCCGGCCCTCCGGCCACGACTCGCCGTACCGCCAGGAGAACCCCGGTCCGTACTCCCGCCCCGGCGCGGAGCAGCCCCGCCGCGGCGGCATAGGGGCCTGGGCCCGCAGGCTGGCCGGTGGCCGCGCCGACCACGAGGCCGTGGGCGCCGCGGACGCTCCCGTCCCCCGGTCCGCCCCGGGGCACACGGGGTTCCTGGCCCCCTCCGCCCCGGCCGGCACCTGGCCGGACCCGGCGGCGGTGCTGCTGACCGCGCTCGGCCCGGGCCCCCGGCTCTGGGAGCGCGACCCCGGCCACCCGGAGGCGCTGGCCGTCCGGCTCGGCACGACCGACCGGGCCGAGCTGCCCTCGGTGCCGGTGACGGTCGGGCTCCGCGAGGCCGGTTCGCTCGGGCTCGCCGGGCCGTGGGAGCGCCTCACCGGGCTGGCCCGCTCGGTGGTCGCCCAGCTCGCCGCCCTGCACTCCCCGACCGACCTGGAGATCGTGCTCATCAGCACGGACCGCAACCGCACGGCGGACGAGCGGCGCGGCGCCTGGTCCTGGCTGGGGTGGCTGCCGCATCTGCGGCCGATGCGCGGCCAGGACTGCCGGCTGCTCCTCGCGTACGACCGTGAGCAGGCGGCGGCCCGTACGGACGAGCTGGTCCGCAGACTGGACGAGGGCCCGCTCGGTCCCGGCTGGCCGCACGCCGGGCGCGACGCGGTGGCCGAGGCCGCCGGGGCGTGGACCGGCCCGTACACGGTGGTGGTCGTCGACGGCGACCCCGGGACGGCCGCGCTGCGGGAGACCACCGCGCGGCTGGCGGGCGCCGGTTCGGCGGCCGGAATCCATCTGATCTGCCTGGCGGAGACCCCGCCGGCCTCGCCGACCTCCCCGGTCGCCGCGACCTACGAGGCCGCCTGCCACGCCTCCCTCGCCTTCCGCGAGTGCGGGGCGGTCGCCCTGCTGAGCGGGGACGTCGCGACGGCGCTCCGGCTGCTGCGCACGGCGGGCGGCCAGGTCGCGGGGCACGGCACGGTGGCGACCGTGGACGCGGTGTCGCCGGCCTGGGCGGAACGCTTCGGCCGGGCGCTGGCCCCGCTGCGGGACGAGGGCCCGGGGGCGGCGGCCGACCTCGCGAAGACCGCCGCGCTGCCGCCCACCTCCCGGCTCCTCGACGAGCTGGGCCTGGCCCGGGCCACCCCGGCGTCGCTGATGGCCCGCTGGGCGTCGACGGCCGAACGCCAGCCCGGCGCCTCGGCCCGGCCGGCCTCCACCCCGCCGCCGGGCCGGCTCGGCGACCCCCAGGACACCCCGAGCCCCGGCCGTACCCTCAGCACCGGCCCGCTCCGCACCGCCCCCCTGGTCGGCGGCCCGCGCACCGACTCACCCGACTCCGGCCGCACCCCGTACCCGTCCCGCCCGGACGCCCGTACGGACTCGGGGCGCACCCCGTACCCGTCGTCCCGCCCGGACGCCCGCACGGATTCCGGGCGCACGCCGTACCCCGGCGTCCCCGACGCCCGTACCGACTCCGGCCGCACCCCGTACCCGTCGTCCCGTACGGACTCCGGCCGCACCCCCTACCCCGGTGCCACGGCGCGGGGTACGGGCGACACGCCGTACACCGTCCCCGGGGCGCGTACCGGCTCCGAGCACACCCCGCATCCGGCGTCCGCCGCACCGGCCCCGGGTGGCGAGGGGGCCGGCGGGATGGCCGGGCGGCCGGTGGTGGTGCTGGGTGCCGGGCCCCGGGGGCCGGTGAGCGTGGATCTCGCCGACGAGGGGCCGCACCTGCTGATCGAGGGCCCGGCGGGCAGCGGCCGTACCGAGCTGTTGCGGGCGGTCGCCGCCTCGCTCGCCTCGGCCGCCCGTCCCGACCGGCTCGGCATCCTGCTGGTGGACGGGGCCGGGGCGGGCGGGGAGAACGGCCAGCCCGGTGAGGGGCTGCGGCCCTGCACCGAGCTGCCGCACGTCTTCTCGTACCTGTCGGCCTCCGATCCGGTCCGGATGCGGGAGTTCGCGCGGGCGCTCGGCGGCGAGCTGAAGCGCCGTGCGGAGTTGCTCGGCGGGCTGGACTTCGCCGAGTGGCACACCAGGCACGAGGTCGCGCAGCGGCTCGTCGGCCAGCGGCCGCCGAGCCCCTCGGAGCAGCGGGGGGACCCCGACGCCGCTTCCTCGTCCACCACCGGCACGCTGCGGCTGCGGGCGGCCGCGCGGGCGGTGGACCCGGGTCCGTCGCCGCTGCCCCGGCTCGTGGTGCTCGCCGACGACTTCGACGCGCTGGTCGCCCCGGCGCTCGGCAGTCCGGGGCGGCCGGCCGCCGGGTCGGTGGTGCGGGCGCTGGAGGCGGTGGCCCGGGACGGCGGGCGGCTCGGGGTGCACCTGGTGGCGTCCTCCGGGCGCCCGGACCGCACCGAGGACACCGAGCTGGCGCGGGGCGCCCGGCTGCGGATCGTGCTGGACCCGCCGGTGCTGCCGCCCTCGCCGGACGAACCGGCGCCGGGGCGCGGCCGGCTGGGGCATCCGGACGGGCGGGTCACCCCGTTCCAGGGCGGCCGGGTGACGGGGCGCATCCCGCGCACGGCGACCCTGCGTCCGACGGTGGTGCCGCTGGAGTGGGAGCGGATGGGCGATCCGCCGACCCGCCGTCCGGTCCGGGAGCTGGGCAACGGGCCGACCGATCTGGCGCTCCTCGCCAGTGCGCTGGAGCGCGCGGCGCGCTCGGTGAACGCCGAACGGCTGCCTCCGCTGCCGCCGGTCTCCTCGTGATGTCCCGCTGTGTTCCGGCGGACGGAGCTGTCCTCCTGACCTCTGTCCACGGGGTGCGCCTTTCCTCCTGAAACGACGTCACGAGCGGGTCACGATCGCCCGCCCGGCCCCCACGGCGGTATTGCGGGTCCTTCGCGCCCCGGCGTAGGACTGTGCCCACGGACGACGCGGTACTCGCACAGCGGCGTGCGGACGCGCGTCGCCGGGAAACGGGGCAGACATGCACAGAACCCGACAACTGGGCCGGGCGGCAACACTGTTCGCCGCGATAGGCGCGCTGACGCTGACCGGCTGCTCGGGCGGTTCGGACGACGGCAAGGACGGCAAGGACACCGGGGGCGCCACGGCGGGCACGAGCGAGTCGCCCGCGTCGACCGTCTCGTTACCGCGTCTGGACGGTGAGCAGATCTCCGTGGCCGCCGTGTGGACGGGCGCGGAGCAGCAGAACTTCATCAAGGTCCTGGACGAGTTCGAGAAGCGGACGGGAGCCAAGGTCAGCTTCGTCCCCGCGCAGGACCCGATCGTCAACTTCCTCGGTACGAAGATCGCGGGCGGCCAGCCGCCGGACGTGGCGATGATCCCGCAGGTCGGCGCGATCCAGCAGGCTGTGGCGAAGAAGTGGGCGAAGCCCGTCGGCAACGAGGCGCGGGCCCAGCTCGGCCAGAACTACGCGCAGGTCTGGCAGGACCTCGGTGCCGTGGACGGCACCCAGTACGGCGTCTACTACAAGGCCGCCAACAAGTCGCTGGTCTGGTACAACGCCAAGGCCTTCGAGAACGCGGGCGCGGCCGAGCCGAAGACCTGGAAGGACTTCCTCACCACCGCCGAGACGGTGTCGGCCTCCGGGATCACCCCGGTGTCGGTCGGCGGGGCGGACGGCTGGACCCTCACCGACTGGTTCGAGAACGTCTACCTCTCCCAGGCGGGCCCGGAGAAGTACGACCAGCTGGCGAAGCACGGGATCAAGTGGACGGACCCGTCCGTGAAGGACGCGCTCACCACCCTCGCCCAGCTCTTCGGCAAGCCCGAGCTGATCGCGGGCGGCGCGTCCGGGGCTCTCCAGACCGAGTTCCCGGCCTCGGTGACGCAGACCTTCACCGGCGGCGACCAGCCGAAGGCCGCGATGGTCTACGAGGGGGACTTCGTGGCCGTCAACATCGCGGAGACCGACGCGAAGATCGGTACGGACGCCAAGGTCTTCCCGTTCCCGGCGGTCGGCGCGAACTCCCCGGTGGTGACCGGCGGGGACGCGGCGGTGGCGCTGAAGGACTCCAAGGGGGCCCAGGCGCTGCTGACCTTCCTGGCGTCCACGGACGCGGCGAAGATCTCGGCCGGGGCGGGCGGGTTCCTCTCGCCGAACAAGTCCCTGGACCCGGCGGTGTACCCGAACGAGGTGCAGCGCACCATGGCGCAGGCGCTGATCGCGGCCGGGGACGACGTCCGGTTCGACATGTCGGACCAGGCGCCGCAGTCCTTCGGCGGTACTCCCGGCAAGGGCGAGTGGAAGATCCTCCAGGACTTCCTGAAGAGCCCGAAGGACATCGCGGGGACCCAACGGGCGCTGGAGTCCGCCGCCGCCGAGGCGTACACGAGCTGACGCGGTGACGACAGCGACGACGGGGGGCGCCGGTGCGGTGCCCCCCGCCCACCCGGGTCCCCCCGTCCGTACCCGTACCGGCCGCCCCTCCCGGCGGTCCGGCCGAGGTGTCACCGGCACCCGCAGAGCCGTCGCGGTGGCGTTCCTGCTGCCCGCGCTGGTGCTGCTCGGCGCGCTGGTGGTCTATCCGATCGCCTACTCGGTCTACCGCTCGTTCCTCGACCAGGCGGGCACCGGCTTCGCCGGGCTCGACAACTACCGGAAGCTGTTCACGGACGACTCGATCCGTACGGCGGTCAAGAACAACCTGATCTGGGTGGTGCTCGCGCCCACCGTCTCCACCGCGCTCGGACTGGTCTTCGCGGTGCTGACCGAACGCATCCGCTGGGGCACGGCGTTCAAACTGGTCGTCTTCATGCCGATGGCGATCTCCATGCTGGCCGCCGGGATCATCTTCCGGCTGGTCTACGACGAGGCCCCGGAGCGCGGGGTCGCCAACGCGGTCTGGGTGGGCGTGCACGACACCTTCGCGGAGTCGGCCGGATTCCCGAAGGCGCATCCGCTGCCGGTGCACCCGCTGAAGGCGGGCGGCGGCGGATCGTTCGTCACGAAGACGACGGTACGGGCGGGCGTCCCGGTGCTGCTCCCGCTGGTCGGGGTCGTACCGGAGAAGATGCCGCACGACGCGGTGCCCGCGCGCACCCCCGCTCCGGACGGCGACCGGATCACCGGCACCGCCTGGCTGGACTTCACCAGGGGCGGCGGCGGGAAGCCCAACACGGTCGACCCGAAGGAGCTGGGCCTCAAGGGCATCGAGGTGGAGGCGGTGAAGGACGGCGAGGTCGTCGCCACCGCCACGGCCGGAGCGGACGGGTCCTTCTCGCTGCCCTCCGCCGCCGACGGCGCGGTGCTCCGGCTGCCCGCCGACAACTTCCGCGAGCCGTACAACGGGGTCTCCTGGCTCGGCCCGAACCTGGTCACCCCCGGCATCATCGGCAGCTACGTCTGGATGTGGGCGGGCTTCGCGATGGTGCTGATCGCTGCGGGCCTCGCCGGACTCCCCCGCGAGCTCCTGGAGGCGGCGCGGGTCGACGGGGCGAACGAGTGGCAGGTGTTCCGCCGGATCACCGTGCCGATGCTGGCACCGGTCCTCGCGGTGGTGCTGGTCACGCTCATGATCAACGTACTGAAGGTCTTCGACCTGATCTTCATCATCGCGCCGGGCTCCTCCCAGGACGACGCCAACGTCCTCGCCCTCCAGCTGTACCGCTCCTCCTTCGGTACGGACGCGGACCTGGGGGTCGGCAGCGCCATCGCCGTCCTCCTGCTGCTGCTGGTGATCCCGGTGATGGCCTTCAACATCCGCCGGATACGGAAGGAGGGGCGCCGATGACGGCCGCGTCCACCACCACGGCCGGGGCGGCCCGTCCCCCGCTCGCGGCGCGGATCCTGGCACGGGCCGGCGGCGGGGTGATGCGGGTCGTCCTCGTCCTGGTCGCCCTGTTCTGGCTGATGCCGACGATCGGGCTGCTGCTCTCCTCGCTGCGGGACGGCAAGGACATCGCGGCGAGCGGGTGGTGGCAGGTCTTCACCGCCCCCTCCCAGCTGACCCTCGACAACTACCAGCACCTGCTCTCCGACTCGGCGATCACCGGCTCGCTGCTCTCCACCGTGATGATCACCGTGCCGTCCACGGTCCTGGTGGTGGTGATCGGCTCGTTCGCCGGCTACGCCTTCGCCTGGATGGACTTCCCCGGCCGCGACTGGTGGTTCCTGCTGGTCGTGGGGCTGCTGGTGGTACCGGTACAGGTCGCCCTGATCCCGGTCTCCAAGCTCTTCGGCACCCTCGGGATCTTCGAGACCACCCTCGGCGTGGTCCTCTTCCACACGGCCTTCGGCCTGCCGTTCGCGATCTTCCTGCTGCGGAACTTCTTCGCGGAGATCCCCCGCGAGCTCCTGGAGGCCGCCCGGCTCGACGGGGCGGGCGAGATCCGGCTCTTCACCCGGGTCGTGATGCCTCTCGGCGGCCCCGCCATCGCCTCGCTCGGGATCTTCCAGTTCCTCTGGGTCTGGAACGACATGCTGGTCGCCCTGATCTTCGCGGACTCGGACTCCCCGCCGATCACGGTGGCGCTCCAGCAGCAGGTACGCCAGTTCGGCAACAACATCGACGTGCTGGCACCGGGGGCGTTCGTCTCGATGGTGATCCCGCTGGCGGTGTTCTTCGCCTTCCAGCGGCAGTTCGTGTCGGGGGTGATGGCGGGGGCGGTGAAGTGAGCGACCTCCGGGCCCGGTGTCCCGTCCCGCTCGGGTCCGGCCGAGCGGGCCACCTCGACGTAACGGTCGTCGCCGACCGCCCTCCGGCATGACAGGACGAGGACCCGGGCGCACCTCCGCGCGCCCGGGTCCTCGTACGTACGCGCCCCCTACGCCCCCGGGTGCTTGAGCGCGGCGACCGTGGAGGCGGCGAGGTCGTCGAGGTACCCCTTGGGCAGGCCGCCGCGGACCACCACGAGGCGCCAGTACAGCGGCCCGACGATCAGGTCCAGCGCGCGGTCGGGGTCGCTGCCCTCCGGCAGCTCGCCCCGGGCCACCGCCGCCCGGACGACGACGGCCGCGACGCCCTGCTGCGGGTCGAGGAGGGCCGCCTTGATCGTCTCGGCGATCTCCGGGTTCCGGGCCGCCTCGACGAGCAGGTCCGGGATCACCTGGGAGGCGACGGGGTGGCGGAGCGCGTACGAGGCGAGCTGGAGGACCGCCCGTACGTCCCCGTACAGCGAGCCGGTGTCGGGGGTCGGCATGCCCTGCTGGGCGACGGCGGCCACCAGGTCGAGCACCAGGTGCAGCTTGGACTTCCAGCGCCGGTAGACGGCGGTCTTGCCGACGCCCGCGCGGCGCGCGATGCCTTCCATCGACATCCGGGCGAATCCCACCGCGGCCAGCTCCTCGAAGACGGCCCCGCGGATCGCGTCGGTCACGTCCTCGCGCAGCACGGCGGCGCCTGCCGGGGTGCGGCGCCGGGGTCCGGGTTCGGTGCTCATGCTGTGAATGATATCCGTAACGACGAAACGGTTGCGTCCCGACGTCGATACGATTTACGCTCAGCGTGACGACGGAACGGTCCCGTCCCGTCGTTCGCTCGCGGTTCCCCCGCAGTTCAACGCCTGTTCCCCCGCTTCACAGCCGGTTCCGCTCCAGCCCCGGACCGGCTGTCCCCCGCCTCCGTCGAAAGCGATCGTGGTGAGCCAGACAGCAGCTCCGCCGACCCCAGGGCCGGCCGAAACCGATCCCGCCGCACTCGCCCCGGTCTACGCCCCCGGCGAGCTCGCGGCGCTCGCCGCCCGCCACGGCCTCACCGTCAGCGGCGCCCGCCCCTCCCTCGCTTCGTACGTCGCCCAGCTCTGGGGGCGCAGGCACTTCATCGTGGCGTTCGCCACCGCCAAGCTGACCGCGCAGTACAGCCAGGCGAAGCTCGGCCAGATCTGGCAGATCATGACGCCGCTGCTCAACGCGGCGGTGTACTACTTCATCTTCGGCATCCTGATGGGCACCAAGCGCGGGGTCCCCGACTTCGTGCCGTTCCTCGTCACGGGTGTCTTCATCTGGACGTTCACCTCCAGCTCGATCACCGCGGGCACCCGCGCGATCAGCGGCAACATCGGGCTGGTGCGCGCCCTGCACTTCCCGCGGGCCTCGCTGCCGGTCGCGCTCGCCCTCCAGCAGCTCCAGCAGCTGCTGTTCTCGCTCGGCGCGCTCGTCCTGATCCTGCTGGGCTTCGGCGAGTTCCCGAAGCCCAGCTGGGTGCTCGCGGTCCCCGCGCTCTTCCTCCAGGCGCTCTTCAACACCGGCGTCTCGATGATCGTGGCGCGGCTCACCGCGAAGACCCCGGACATCGCCCAGCTGATGCCGTTCCTGCTGCGCACCTGGATGTACGCGTCCGGCGTGATGTGGAGCCTGGACTCCCTGCTCAACAGGGACGGGGTCCCGCACTGGGTCGTCGTCGCGCTCGACTGCAACCCGGCGGCCGTCTACATCGACCTGATGCGGTTCGCCCTGATCGAGAGCTTCACCGCCGACCAACTGCCTCCGCACGTATGGGCGGTCGCCGCGGCGTGGGCACTCGTCTGCGGCATCGGCGGCTTCGTGTTCTTCTGGAAGGCCGAAGAGAGGTACGGACGTGGCTGACACGACCGAGGAGCGGGAGCCCACCGTCGTCGTCGACGACGTGCACATCACCTACAAGGTCAACGGCGCCAAGGGCGGCCGGGGCAGCGCGACCTCCGCGCTCAGCCGGATCGTCACCCGCCGCGAGAGCCCGGGCGTGCGCGAGGTGCACGCCGTGAAGGGCGTCAGCTTCGCCGCGTACAAGGGCGAGGCGATCGGCCTCATCGGCTCGAACGGCTCGGGCAAGTCCACCCTGCTCAAGGCGATCGCCGGGCTGCTCCCGGCGACGAAGGGCAAGGTCCACACGCAGGGCCAGCCCTCGCTGCTCGGCGTGAACGCGGCGCTGATGAGCGACCTCACCGGCGAGCGGAACGTCGTGCTGGGCGGCCTGGCGATGGGCATGTCCCGCCAGGAGATCCGCGAGCGGTACGACGACATCGTCTCCTTCTCCGGCATCAACGAGAAGGGCGACTTCATCACGCTGCCGATGCGGACGTACTCCTCCGGCATGGGCGCCCGGCTGCGGTTCTCCATCGCGGCGGCCAAGAGCCACGACGTGCTCCTGATCGACGAGGCGCTGTCCACCGGCGACGCCAAGTTCCAGAACCGGAGCAAGGACCGGATCAAGGAGCTCCGCAAGGAGGCCGGCACGGTCTTCCTGGTCAGCCACAGCAACCGGTCGATCCTGGAGACCTGCGACCGGGCGATCTGGCTGGAGGCGGGCGTGCTGCGGATGGACGGCCCGGCGGAGGACGTCGTCGCCGCGTACGAGCGGTTCACGAAGAAGTAGGACGAGCGGTTCGCGACGCGAGGCCGTACGTCCCCGCGCGCGGGACGCGAGAGGGGGCTCCGGGCTTTACGGCCCGGAGCCCCCTCTCTCATGTCACCGCGGTCAGCCGTGCGTGCGCAGCAGCGTCCGCATGGTCCGCATCGCGACCGACAGGTTCGCCAGGTCGAAGGCGTCGGAGCTCTGGATCTCCTCCAGGGTGGAGCGCGACCGGGAGAGGATCGCCGCGTTCTTCTCCTCCCACGCCTTGAACCGGTCCTCCGGCACCGCGCCCTCGGCCCCCACCGCCAGGACGTCGGCGGTGAGCGCCGCGTGGGCCGCGTACAGGTCCTCGCGGATCGAGGCGCGGGCCATGGACTGCCAGCGGTCGGCGCGCGGCAGCTCGATGATCCGATCCATCAGCGCGGTGATCCGCAGCCGGTCCGCGAGGTCGTAGTAGACCTCGGCGACGGCCAGCGGGTCCTTGCCCGTACGGTCCGCGATGGCCACGATGTCGAGCGCCGGGAACGCCGAGGAGAACCCGGCGACGCGCTGCGCCAGCTCCTCCGGCACGTCCGCCGAGGTCAGCTCGTCCAGGATCTGCTGGTACCACTCCTGGTCGGTGCCCCGCAGCAGCTTGGGCATCGCGGCCCAGACCTCGGCGACCCGCTCCTTGAAGAAGGCGACGGTGGCCTCGATGTCCACCGGCTGCGGGCGGTTGCCGAGCAGCCAGCGGGTGCCGCGCTCCACCAGGCGGCGGGAGTGCAGCCGGATGCGGGTCTGCACCCCGGCGTCGACCTGGTTGTCGAGCGCCTCCACGGCGTCCCAGACCTGGTTCAGGCCGAAGATCTCGCGGGCCGCGGCCTGCGCCCGCACGATCTCCTCCACCGAGGCGCCGGTCTCCTCGCGGAACCGGTGCAGGAAGGTCGAGCCGCCGCTGTTCACGGTGTCGTTGACCAGCACCGTGGTGATGATCTCGCGGCGCAGCGCGTGGCCGTCGATCGCCTCGGGGAAGCGTTCGCGCAGCTGCTTCGGGAAGTAGGCGTGCGCGAGGCGCTGGAGGTGCGGGTCGTCCGGGAGGGTGGTGCCGATCAGCTCGTCGGCGGCGGTGATCTTGGTGTAGGCGAGCAGCACGGCGAGTTCCGGCTGGCTCAGGCCCTTGCCGGCGGTGAGGAGTTCGCGGATCTGCCGGTCGGCGGGGAGGAACTCCAGCGCGCGGTCCAGTCCGCCCGAGGACTCCAGCCTGCGCATCGAGCGCTGGTGGGCGTGGAGCAGGTCGGCGGCCTGTGCGGAGGCGTTGGTGAGCGCGACGTTCTGCGCGTAGTTGTTGCGCAGCACGAGCGCGCCGACCTCGTCGGTCATCTCGGCGAGCAGCTTGTTGCGCTGCTTGACGGTCATGTCGCCGTCCCGGACCAGGCCGTTGAGCAGGATCTTGATGTTCACCTCGTGGTCGGAGGTGTCCACGCCGGCGCTGTTGTCGATCGCGTCGGTGTTGATCGAGCCGCCGGCCCGGGCGAACTCGATGCGGCCGAGCTGCGTGGCGCCGAGGTTGCCGCCCTCGCCGACGACCTTGGCCCGCAGGTCCTGGCCGTTGACCCGGATCGCGTCGTTGGCCTTGTCGCCGACGTCGGCGTCGGTCTCGGCGGAGGACTTGATGTAGGTGCCGATGCCGCCGTTCCACAGCAGGTCGACCGGGGCCCGCAGGATGGCCTTCATCAGGTCGGCGGGGGTCATCTTGGTGACGCCCGCCTCGATGCCGAGGGCCTCGCGGACGTGCGCGTTGACCGGGATCGACTTCGCGGTACGGGGGTGGACTCCGCCGCCCGCCGAGAGCAGCTTGGTGTCGTAGTCGGCCCAGGAGCTGCGGGGCAGCTCGAAGATCCGGCGCCGCTCGGCGTAGGAGACGGCGGCGTCCGGGGTCGGGTCGAGGAAGATGTGCCGGTGGTCGAAGGCGGCGACCAGCCGGATGTGCTCGGAGAGCAGCATGCCGTTGCCGAACACGTCGCCGGACATGTCGCCGACGCCGACGACGGTGAAGTCCTCGGTCTGCGTGTCGTGGCCCAGCGCGCGGAAGTGCCGCTTGACGGACTCCCAGGCGCCGCGCGCGGTGATGCCCATGCCCTTGTGGTCGTACCCTGCGGAGCCGCCGGAGGCGAAGGCGTCGCCGAGCCAGAAGTTGTAGGCGACGGCGACCTCGTTGGCGATGTCGGAGAAGCTCGCGGTGCCCTTGTCGGCGGCGACGACGAGGTAGGTGTCGTCCTCGTCGTGGCGGACCACGCCGACGGGGGGCACCGTCTCGCCGGCCACCAGGTTGTCGGTGATGTCGAGCAGCGCCGAGACGAAGACGCGGTAGGCGGCGATGCCCTCGGCGAGCCAGGCGTCACGGTCGAGCGCCGGGTCGGGGAGCTGCTTGGCGACGAAGCCGCCCTTGGCTCCCACCGGCACGATCACGGTGTTCTTCACCATCTGCGCCTTGACCAGGCCGAGGACCTCGGTACGGAAGTCCTCGCGCCGGTCCGACCAGCGCAGCCCGCCGCGGGCGACCTTCCCGAAGCGCAGGTGGACGCCTTCGACGCGGGGCGAGTACACCCAGATCTCGAAGGCGGGGCGCGGGGCGGGCAGGTCGGGGATGGCCTGCGGGTCGAACTTCATCGAGACGTAGCCGTGCGGCTCGCCGTCGTCGGCGCGCTGGAAGAAGTTGGTCCGCAGGGTCGCCTTGATGACGGTGAGGAAGGAGCGCAGGATGCGGTCCTCGTCGAGCGAGGCGACCTGGTCGAGCGCGCCGTCGAGCTCTTCGAGCAGTCCGTCGGTCAGTTCCCGGCCGGCGTTCTGGCGGGCGGGCGACATCCGGGCCTCGAAGAGGGAGACCAGCAGCCGGGTGGTGTGGACGTTGTCGCGGAGGGTGTCCTCCATGTAGTCCTGGCTGAAGGTGGAGCCCGCCTGGCGCAGGTACTTCGCGTAGGCGCGGAGCACCATCGCCTGCCGCCAGTCGAGTCCGGCGCGCAGGACGAGGGAGTTGAAGCCGTCGTTCTCGGCGGCGCCGGTCCAGACCGCGGCGAAGGCGTGCTGGAAGCGGTCGCGGGCGTCGTCGGCGAGGTGGTCGCCGTTGCCCGCGGGCAGCCGCAGCCCGAAGTCGTAGATCCAGCCGGTGGTCCGGTCCGCGCAGCGCAGTTCGTACGGGCGCTCGTCGACGACCTCCACGCCCAGGCGCTGGAGCACCGGGAGGACGGCGGAGAGCGAGACGGGCTCGCCGGTCCGGTAGATCTTGAAGCGGCGCTCGCCGGGCAGCGCGCCGACCGGCTCGTAGAGGCTGAGCGCGAAGTCCTTCTCGCCCGCCTTGAGACGTTCGAGGTGGACCAGGTCGGCCACGGCGGCGCGCGGCGAGTGGTCGGCCTTGTAGCCCTCGGGGAAGGAGCGGGCGTAGCGGCGCAGCAGTTCGGCGGCGCGCTCCTCGCCGCATTCGGCGTTCAGGGCCTCCTGGAAGCCGTCCGCCCAGGAGCGGGCGGCCTCGACGAGCCGGGCCTCGATGTGCTCGGTGTCGGCGTCCGTGAGGTGGGGCAGTTCGGTGCCGGGGGCGACCCGGACGACGAAGTGCAGCCGGGACAGGATCGACTCGGTGTTCCAGGCGGTGAAGTCGACGCTGGTGCCGCCGAGTTCCTCCTTGAGGATGTCGATCAGCCGCAGCCGCACGCCGGTGGTGTAGCGGTCGCGCGGCAGGTAGACGAGGGCGGAGTAGTAGCGGCCGTACTCGTCCTGGCGCAGGTAGAGGCGGAGCCGACGGCGTTCCTGGAGGTAGAGCACCGAGGTGACGATCGAGCGGAGCTGATCGGTCGGCGTCTGGAACATGTCGTCGCGCGGGTAGGTCTCCAGGATCTGGAGCAGGTCGCGGCCGTCGTGGCTGTTGTCCGAGAAGCCGGCGCCCTCCAGCACCTCGGCGACCTTGCGGCGGACGACCGGGACCCGGCGCACCGACTCGGTGTAGGCGGCGGACGAGAACAGGCCGAGGAAGCGGCGCTCGCCGACGACGTTGCCGTCGGCGTCGAACTTCTTCACGCCGACGTAGTCGAGGTAGCTCGGGCGGTGGACCGTGGAGCGGCTGTTCGCCTTGGTCAGGATGAGCAGCTTGTGCTCGCGGGCCTTGGCGCGGGCGTCGGCGGGAAGCCGGTCGAAGGACGGGCTGACGGGGTGCGCCTCGTCCTCGTGGTGCTTCGGGTCGGAGCGCAGGATACCGAGGCCGGTGCCGGGCACCGCGGCGAGCGAGTCGCCGTTCTTCAGTTCGTACTCGCGGTAGCCGAGGAAGGTGAAGTGGTCGGCCGCGAGCCAGCGCAGCAGCTCGCCGGCCTCCTCGATCTCCTCGGCCGGGAGGTCGTCGGTGGGCTCGCTCTTGAGGCCGTCCGCGATGCGCAGCGCGGCGGCGCGCATCTTGTCCCAGTCCTCGACGGTCTCCCGCACGTCGGACAGGACGCGCAGCAGGTCGGCGGTGATCTCCTTGAGGTCCTCGCGGTCCGTCTCGCGGTCGATCTCCACGTGGATCCAGGACTCGACGAGCACGTCGTGCGGGAGCGCCGCCCCGGTGGTGCCGGAGTCCTTGCGGCCCTTGCCCTGGGGGGCCCGGGGGACGCCGGGGCCGTCGGTGAGGACCTCCAGCAGCTTGCCGGTGACGTCGCGGCGCACCAGGACCTGGGGGTGGATGACCAGGTGGATGCTGCGGTTCTGGCGGGACAGCTCGTTGGTGACGGAGTCGACGAGGAACGGCATGTC
Source organism: Streptomyces sp. NPDC001493 (assembly GCF_053597235.1). Classification (NCBI taxonomy): domain Bacteria; kingdom Bacillati; phylum Actinomycetota; class Actinomycetes; order Kitasatosporales; family Streptomycetaceae; genus Streptomyces; species Streptomyces sp. NPDC001493. Next base: position 23,569 of record NZ_JBSFHV010000012.1, on the reverse strand, counting down.
GTCGGTGACGACCTCGACGACGGAGTGGCTGGAGGTCCAGCCGTTCTCCTCCACGGTCGGGGTGTGCACCCGGACGTTGGCCGTGCCCTGGGGGCGGTTCTCGGCCAGCCGGTAGTGCGAGGAGGCGGCGCCGAAGACGTCCACCGGGTCCCGGCCGTTCAGGTCCTCCGGGGCGGTGTGCAAGTAGTAGCGCTGGAGGTAGGAGAGGAGCATGTCCCGGCCGGACCGCTCGTCCCCGTCCGTGCCGGCCGCGGCGACGCGCACCCGGGGGGTACCCCCCGGGCCGCCGGCACCACCGCCCGGGCTGTTGTCAGCTACCTCGGCGGCCCGTGCGAGCAGCTCGGCCTTGGCTTCGTCCAGCTTGGTCTGCATGTCCTCTGGCTCCTGTCGCGCGCCATTGCGTGACGTAGGTGACAAAAGCGGCACAACGCCACGACGCGGGGTATCCGGTCGTAGTCGACGCTATGCCGCGATGAGAGATACCCGGGACCAAATCGGCGATATTCAGCCGTGGGTCGGGGTGATGGCGATCACGGATCGCCCGGGTGCGGGTGCACTCCGGGACCGGGGCGGGGGCGTCCATGCCCCCGCGGCGTATCGCGCTGATCACGGGCACAAGGCTATCTCGCCCGGACGGGTGGCCGTCATGAACCGTATGTGTACAAACGAAGACCCCCGTTTTGGACACTTCGTCCTGCTGGCCACCGCTCGCCGCTCTCCCCCGGCGAAGGCGCGCCCTCTTGGCGAACCCGTCCGTCCGGTGCAGGCTGGTCCCCGCCGTACGAGGCCGGGCCGCATGCCCGCACCCGGCCGACCCACCCACCCTGGGGGCCCGCCATGGCACCGAAGATCCTGCTCGTCACCGGCGACGCGGCCGAGTCGCTGGAAGTCCTCTACCCGTACCAGCGGCTGCGCGAGGAGGGGTACGAGGTCGACATCGCCGCCCCCGAACGCAAGACCCTCCGCTTCGTGGTCCACGATTTCGAGCCCGGTTTCGACACCTACACCGAGAAGCCCGGCTACACCTGGCCCGCCGACCTGGCGTTCGCCGACGTCGTGCCCGGCGACTACGCCGCCCTGGTGATCCCCGGCGGCCGGGCACCGGAGTACCTCCGCAACAACGCCGACCTGCGGAGGATCGTCGCCGCCTTCTTCGAGGACGCCCGGCCGGTCGCGCAGATCTGCCACGGCCCGCTGATCACCGCCGCGACGGGGAGCCTCGGCGGCCGCGAGGTGACCGCCTATCCGGCACTGGAGCCGGACCTGCGGACGGCGGGCGCCGCCTTCCAGGACAGCGAGGCGGTGGTCGACGGCACCCTGGTCTCCTCGCGCGCCTGGCCCGACCACTCGGCGTGGATGCGCGAGTTCCTCAAGGTGCTGCGCGCGAAGGCCCCGGTGGCCTGAGGCCCCGGCTCACCCCGGGGCGGGCCCGCCCCGGGGTTGCGCCCGTCTCAGACCCCCATGGACTCCGCCAGCGCCACCGCTTCGGCGAGGCTGTCCACCACCGGCACCCCCGCCTCCTCCAGGCTGGCCCGGTCGTGCGAGCCCCCGGTGTACAGCACCGCCCGCGCACCGACGTGCGCGGCGGCCACGGCGTCGTCCACCGCGTCCCCGATGATCACCGCCTGCTCGGGGGCGACCGTGCCGAGCGCGGCGAAGTGGCGCTCCATGTGGAGCGTCTTGCTGCCGCCGGAGGGCCCGGTGCGTCCGTCGACCCGCACGAAGTGCGGCTCGATGCCGTAGTCACGCACGGTGGGTATCAGCTGCTCGTGGCCGTGCATGCTCAGCAGGGACTGGCTGCGGCCGTCCCCCTGCCAGTCCGCGAGCAGCTCGGCGGCGCCTTCGGTGAGGCGGCAGGCGGCGCGGAGCTCGGCGTAGGCGTCGTGGAAGAGGACGTCCATCCGCTCCCACTCGGCGTCGTCCGGTATCCGGCCCAGCAGCCGCTCGTAGAAGAGCGGTACGGGCACGCAGTACGTCGCGCGGTACTGCTCCAGCGTGATCGGCGCGAGCCCCACCTCGGCGAAGGCCGTGTTCGTCGCCCCGAGGACGGCGTGGATGTCGTCCAGCAGGGTGCCGTTCCAGTCCCAGACCAGGTGGGTGCGCTTCTCGTCGTGCTTCGCCATGGGAAAGACCGTACTCGGCGGGTCCGACAACCGTCGAAGGTCACCCGGCGACCGGAGGGGCCAACGCCGCCCGCTCTCAGCCGAGCAGCTGCGGGATCTCCTGCACGCCGAACCAGAGCAGCTCGTGGTCCTCGGCGCCGTCCACGGTGAACTGCGCGTCGTCGTCGCCGAGATCGGCGGCGCCCAGGGCCGCGGCGGCGGCCGTCACGTCCTTCTCGGCGTCGTCGGCGTCCACGTGCACGGCCGCCGCCTTGGCGAGCGGCACCGCCGAGCCGATCCGGACCTCGCCGACCGACGCGGCGTCCGGCCCCTGGCCGGGGTCGCCGAGGGCGTCACCGTCCGGTACGTCGAACGCGACGACGACCCGGCGGCGCGGCTCCCCGGGCAGGGCGGCGATCAGCCGGAGCGAGGCGGCGGCGGCCCGGTTGAGCGCCGCGTACTCCAGCTCCTCGATGTCGTCGGAGACGTACCATTCGCGCAGCCCGGGGGTGACGGCGTAGGCGGTCAGCGGTCCGGGGCCCAGCTCGCCCGCCCCGTGCGCCGCGGCGAGCCCGGAGAGGGTCAGGGGGACGTACACGCGCATGGCTTGGCCGCTTTCGTAGTCGACAGACGCCCTCAGGATACGTCGGCGGTCCCCCTTCGGGGCGGGGCGGGCACCCACGGACGTACGGCCCCGGGGGCGCGGCCGTCGGCCCGGTGCCCGGCGGGTGCCCGCCGGCTCACCCGGATAGGTGATCCGCGCCGTACGCCCCGTACGGCGCGACAGCCCTTGCGGCCCTCGCGCGGCTCCCCGTAGAAGATGCGCAACGCAACGCTGCCGCACGGCTCGACCGGGCGGCCTCACACGGGGGCGACACCATGAGCACGGACCGGAGCAGGACGTCGGGCGCGGATCGGCGCACCCGTGCGGAACAGCGCGGGACCACCCGCCCGGGAGGCGGCAGGCCCGCCGGCCGCCGCGATCCGCGCCGCCCCGGGACGGTCCCGGCGCAGCGGAGCCCGCTCGCCGCGCGGGGCCCGGTACGCCCGCACCAGTGGTTCGCCGAACGGCTGCTCGCCGTGCTCAGCGGGCGCCGCCCGGTGCACTGGATGCTCGGCCACACCGTGGGCGAGGCGTACGACCAGCTCGCCGAACTCGCCCCGGGCGCCCCGCTGCGCGCCGACTGGGGCAGCAGCCCCGTACTGCGCGGGTGCTACGGCGCGCAGCCGGCCACCGGCGTGGTCGAGGCGTTCGCGTCCATCTCGGGCGGCGGCCGGGTGCACGCCATGGCGTTCCGGCTGGAGCAGGGCGCCGATCTGCGCTGGCGCTGCGCCGCGGTGGAGCTGGGCGGCGAACGCCTGCCGGCCTGAACCCGGCACCCGGTCCCCGCGGTTGCGCCCGGGTACGGAAAACCGGCGGGGCCGGAACCTCCGTGGAGATCCCGGCCCCGCCGGCTGCGTACCGCCCGCCGCGCGGTCCTCGACCGCCGCGGACTGCTTCTCGCAGGTACTACTTCTTGCGGGTACTACTTCTTGCGGCGACGCCCGCCGCCGCCCGCGCTCTTCTGCGCCTTGCGGCGCTCGGCGCGGGTCAGGCCGTCGCCCTCGGGGGCGTTGTCCGCGAACTCGCCCTCCACGACGCCGCCTTCGCCGTCCACCGTCGGGGCGGAGAAGTGCAGGCGGTCGGGGCGCTGCGGGGCTTCGAGGCCCTTGGCGCGGATCTCCGGCCGGGAGGCCGCCGCGACACCGGCGCCCTCCTTGGCGAGCGAGGGCTGCTCGGCGTCGTCCTTGACCGGGACTTCCTCGACCTGCTGCTCGACCTGGACCTCAAGGTTGAAGAGGTAGCCGACCGACTCCTCCTTGATGCCCTCCATCATGGCGTTGAACATGTCGAACCCTTCGCGCTGGTACTCGACCAGCGGGTCCTTCTGCGCCATGGCACGGAGGCCGATGCCCTCCTGGAGGTAGTCCATCTCGTAGAGGTGCTCGCGCCACTTGCGGTCGAGGACCGAGAGGACCACGCGGCGCTCCAGCTCACGCATGATCTCGGAGCCGAGCGACTTCTCGCGCTCCTCGTACTGCTCGTGGATGTCGTCCTTGACGGACTCGGCGATGAAGTCCGCCGTGACACCGGCGAGGTCGCCGGCGGCTTCCTCCAGCTCCTCCACGGTGACCTTCACCGGGTAGAGCTGCCGGAAGGCGCCCCACAGCCGGTCGAGGTCCCACTCCTCCGCGAAGCCCTCGGCGGTCTCCTGGCGGATGTAGTCGTCGATCGTGTCGTCCATGAAGTGACGGATCTGGTCCTGGAGGTCCTCGCCCTCCAGGACGCGACGACGCTCGCCGTAGATGACCTCGCGCTGGCGGTTGAGCACCTCGTCGTACTTCAGGACGTTCTTACGCGTCTCGAAGTTCTGCTGCTCGACCTGGGACTGGGCGGAGGCGATGGCGCGGGTGACCATCTTGTTCTCGATCGGCACGTCGTCGGGGACGTTCGCCATCGACATGACGCGCTCGACCATCTGCGCCTTGAACAGGCGCATCAGGTCGTCGCCCAGCGAGAGGTAGAAACGGGACTCGCCCGGGTCGCCCTGTCGGCCGGAACGGCCGCGCAGCTGGTTGTCGATACGGCGCGACTCGTGGCGCTCGGTGCCCAGGACGTACAGCCCGCCGAGGTCCTTGACCTCCTCGAACTCCGCCTTGACGGCCAGCTCGGCCTTCTCCAGCGCGGCGGGCAGGGCGGCCGCCCACTCCTCGACGTGCTCGACCGGGTCGAGGCCGCGCTGGCGCAGCTCCGCCTCGGCGAGGTCGTCGGGGTTGCCGCCGAGCTTGATGTCGGTGCCTCGGCCGGCCATGTTCGTCGCAACGGTGACGGCGCCCTTGCGGCCGGCCTGGGCGACGATGGTCGCCTCACGGTCGTGCTGCTTGGCGTTGAGCACCTCGTGCTGGACACCGCGCTTGGAGAGCTGCTGCGAGAGGTACTCGGACTTCTCGACCGAGGTGGTGCCGACCAGGATCGGCTGCCCCTTCTCGTGCTTCTCCGCGATGTCGTCGACGACGGCGGCGAACTTGGCCACCTCGGTGCGGTAGATGAGGTCGGACTGGTCGAGGCGGACCATCGGCCGGTTCGTCGGGATCGGCACGACGCCCAGCTTGTAGATCTGGTGGAACTCGGCGGCCTCGGTCATCGCCGTACCGGTCATGCCGGAGAGCTTGCTGTAGAGGCGGAAGAAGTTCTGCAGGGTGATCGTGGCGAGGGTCTGGTTCTCGTCCTTGATGTCCACCCCTTCCTTCGCCTCGATCGCCTGGTGCATGCCCTCGTTGTAGCGGCGGCCGGCGAGGATACGGCCGGTGTGCTCGTCGACGATCATGACTTCGCCGTCGATGACGACGTAGTCCTTGTCCTTCTTGAAGAGTTCCTTCGCCTTGATGGCGTTGTTGAGGTACCCGACGAGAGGCGTGTTGACCGACTCGTAGAGGTTGTCGATCCCGAGCCAGTCCTCGACCTTGGCGACGCCGGACTCGTGGATGGCCACGGTCCGCTTCTTCTCGTCGACCTCGTAGTCGCCGGTCTCCTCGATGCCCTTGAGCTGGTTGCCCGCCTCGCCCTTGGTGAGCCGGGTGACCAGCTTGGCGAAGTCGCCGTACCACTTGGTGGCCTGGTCGGCCGGGCCGGAGATGATCAGCGGGGTACGCGCCTCGTCGACGAGGATCGAGTCGACCTCGTCGACCACGGCGAAGTTGTGGCCGCGCTGCACGAGTTCGTCCTGCGACCACGCCATGTTGTCGCGGAGGTAGTCGAAGCCGAACTCGTTGTTCGTGCCGTACGTGATGTCGCAGGCGTACTGCTCACGACGCTGCGCCGGGGTCATGTTCGCGACGATGCAGCCGACGGTCAGACCGAGGAACTTGTGGACGCGGCCCATCAGCTCGGAGTCGCGCTCGGCCAGGTAGTCGTTGACCGTGATCAGGTGGACGCCCTTGCCGGAGATCGCGTTGAGGTACGCGGGCAGGGTGCCGACGAGGGTCTTGCCCTCACCGGTCTTCATCTCGGCGACGTACCCGAGGTGCAGGGCGGCGCCGCCCATCATCTGGACGTCGTAGTGGCGCTGGCCGAGGACGCGCTTCGCGGCCTCACGGACGGTGGCGAACGCCTCGGGGAGCAGGTCGTCCAGGCTCTCGCCGTCCGCGTACCGTGTCTTGTACTCGTCGGTGAGCGCCCGCAGCTCGGCGTCGGAGAGGTTGACGAAGTCCTCTTCGATGGAGCTGACCTGGTCCGCGATGCGGTGCAGTTTGCGCAGGATCTTGCCTTCGCCTGCACGCATGAGCTTGTTGAAGACGGACACTGAGGCTGGTCTCCTTGCCGGTCGGGCCTGGCACTGGGTCGTTTGACGGACTCTGGCGCGGGCACGGCAGGTGGGCCCCACCGCAACGGCCATCGTAAGCGAGGACACCGCCGCGCCGGGAGGGCTGCCCCTGGGTGGACCTCACCGCGCCTTCCAGGACAACGGCCGAAGAGCCTGGAAGGTGCCGGGAAGCCCGGAAAGTGCTCCCGGCGCGGCTCCGGGGTCACCAGAATGCGCCCATGGAGCCGATCACCCTCACCTCCCGACGTCTGCTGCTCCGTCCCTTCACCCCCGGGGACACGGACGCGGTGCATCTCGCCTGCCAGGACCCGGAGATCCTCCGCTGGACGGAGATCCCCTCGCCGTATTCGCGCTCCGACGCGGAACTCTTCACGAGCACCCTCGCCCCGGCCGGCTGGCGGGACGACTCCGGCTACCACTTCGCGCTGGTCGACCGGTACGGCACGCTGGCGGGCGCCCTCGGCCTCGTCCGGCGGCCGGGCCCCGGCACGTACGAGGTCGGCTACTGGCTCGCCCGGGAGCACCGCGGACAGGGGTACGGGACGGAGGCGGTGGTCCGCTCGGCGCACTGGGCGTTCTCCGTGCTGGGGGCGGTCCGGCTGGAGTGGTGGGCCGAGGCGGGCAACGTGGCCTCCCGGGCGGTCGCCCTGCGCGCCGGTTTCCGGCTGGACGACGGGCAGCGGCCCGAGGCGGCCGGCGGTGGGGCCGCGGCGACGACCGGCGGGGCGGTCGCGACGACGGTCGGCGGGGCGGACGGTGGGACGGCCGCAGCGGCCAGTGCGGCCGGTGCGGGCGGTGCGGCGGCCGGTGCGGGCGGCGCGGCGGCTGCCGCCGGGGACGGGCGCCGGAGCCTCTGGAGCGCCTCGCTCTACCCGGCCGATCTGGGGCTCCCGGATCCGTCCGGCCCCGGGCGGATCCCCTCCCGCCTCGGCCTCCGGCTCACCGGCTCCGGGCTGCCGGTGACGGGGGCGCGTCCGCCGGGGTCCGCCGCGTATCTGCCGCCGCCGGGCTGAAGCGGGGCCCGGCCCGCCTGCCCGGCCGGCCCCGGCCCGAGGGCCCTCGTCCGTACCCCCGACGACTGTCGGTGGTGCCCTTTAAGGTGCCTCCATGACGTCCGAGCCTCCCGTGCAGCCCCCCGTGGTCGAACTCTCCGCCGATCAGGCCCGCCGGATCGCGCTGCGCGCCCAGGGGTTCCTGGGGGCGCCCGACCGCCGCGCCGGGGTGCCCGGGGTGCTGCGCCATCTCGGGGCCGTCCAGCTCGACACCATCTCCGTGCTGGCCCGGTCCCACGAGCTGGTTCCGTACGCCCGGCTCGGCGGGATCGGCCGCAAGGCGGTGGAGGAGGCGTACTGGTCCGGGGGCCGCGCCTTCGAGTACTGGTCGCATGCCGCGTGCGTGCTGCCCGTCGAGGAGTGGCCGCACTTCGCGTTCCGCCGCCGCGCCTACCGCGGCCGCCCGCAGTGGCACCACGAGCTGCCCGCCGGCACGTACGACACCGTGATCGCGCAGCTGCGCGCCGAGGGGCCGCTCACCGCGACCCAGCTCGGCGGCGCGAAGAACGGCGGCGAGTGGTGGGACTGGTCAGCGACGAAGGTCGCGGTCGAGCGCGCCCTGATGTACGGCGAGGTCGTCTGCACCGAGCGCCGTGGCTGGAAGCGGGTCTACGACCTCGCCGAGCGGGCGATCCCCGACCGCTTCCTCCACGACGACCTGAGCGACGAGGAGTGCCGGCGCCGGCTCGTCGCGCTGGCCGGCCGCTCGCTGGGTGTCGGCACCCGCTCCGACCTCGCGGACTACCACCGGCTGAAGGCCGAGGACTTCGACGCCGTGGTGGCCGGCTCCGGGCTCGTACCGGTGTCGGTGGAGGGCTGGGGGAAGCCCGCCTGGGCCGATCCGGAGGCGCTGGCCACCGAACCGCGCGGGCGCCATCGTACGACGCTGCTGTCGCCGTTCGACTCCCTGATCTGGGAACGCGCGCGCACCGAGCGGATCTTCGGGTTCACCCACCGGCTGGAGGCGTACACCCCGAAGCCCAAGCGGGTGCACGGCTATTTCGCCATGCCCCTGCTGGCCGGCGGGCGGCTCCAGGGCCGCGTCGACCCGGCGCGCGAGGGCAGCACGCTGGTCGCCCGCCAGGTGTCCCTGGCGAACCCCAAGGCGGTGGCGCCGATGGCCGAGGCGCTCGTGGAGGCGGCCTCCTGGGTCGGCTGCACCGACGTACGGCTGGAGCGGGTGGACACCCCGGGGCTGCGGGAGCCGCTGGCCGGGGCGCTCGGGGCGGCGTTCTCCGCCGCGCGCCGTTGACGGGTCCGCGGCGCGAAGGGCACCCGCCGGGGACTAAGGGTTGTCCCGCAACCCTTGGGAGACAGTCCTGAGGGGAGTCACCTGATCTCCAGGATCTTCTCCCGCATGGCATAGACCACGGCTTCCATCCGGGAGTGGAGCTGGAGTTTCTCCAGGATATTGCGGACGTGGTTCTTCACGGTGTTCTCGGAAATGAACAACTGCTTCGCGATGTCACGGTTGTTCTTGCCGGTGGCCACGAGTTTCAGGACTTCGAGTTCGCGGTCGGTGAGCCGGGGCGCGGGGAGAAGCCGCCGGTCGTCGGTGCGCTGGATCATCGATTTGAACTCGGTGAGGAGTTTCGACGCCATCGACGGGCTGATCTGGGACTGCCCGTCGGCGACGGCCCGGATCGCCGTGGACACCTCGTCGGTGGAGATCTCCTTGAGCAGATATCCCGTGGCACCGGCTTTGATCGCGTCGTAGAGGTCCGCCTCCTCGTCGCTGATCGTCAGCATGATGATCTTCGCGCTGGGGGCCACCTCCTTGATGGCGGTGCACGCCTCGATGCCACCGCGCTTGGGCATCCGTACGTCCATCAGCACGATGTCGGGCAGCAGGTCCGCCGCCTTGTCGACGGCCTCCGCACCGTCCCCCGCCTCGCCGACGACCTGGATGTCCTCCTCCTGCTGGAGAACGATCTCCAGCCCTCTGCGGAAGAGCGCGTGGTCGTCGACCACCAGGACCCGGATGGGCTCCTTGCGGGACGAGGCGTCCTCGTCCACGCCGGCTCGGGTACGGGCAGCTTCTCCGGAAACATTCGTGTCGCGCACGGGCCCGAAGGTGTCCGCCATCGTTCCTCCCCCTGAAGGCCACGGCCTGCAATCACACACGGTCGCCAACGGCACTGCACCGCATACCGATTGGCTCGGGGGACCATGCTTTCATGCCCGGCCGCCGGAACGGAGGTCCCGTGGTCGCACGCCGGTGCCCCCGGGGGCGCGCACGCACTCCAGGGGCACCGCGAAAACGGTTCGTCAGCCGCCGAGCGCGCCGCCCGCGCCACCGGCTTCGTCGGCCGCGAGGGGGTCGGTCCTCAGGTGGATGACACCGTAGTCGTAGGCGTGCCGCCGGTAGACGACGCTGGGTTCCTTGGTCTCCGCGTCGACGAACAAGTAGAAGTCGTGGCCGACCAGTTCCATCTCGTAGAGCGCCTGGTCGAGCAGCATCGGAGCCGCCACGTGCGTCTTCTCGCGCATCACCAGCGGGCCTTCGCCCTGTACCTCCAGCGAACCGAACTTCGTGGTGGGTACTTCCTGGACCGCCTGGTCGTTGACCAGTTCACCGTCCTCGTCGAACGCTGCCGTGCCCGGCACCACGTCGCCGACCTCGGCGGCCGACAGACGGCCGTTGCCGCGGCGGCTGTAGCGCTTGTCGTGCTGCTTGCGCAGCCGGGCCTCCAGCTTGCCCGTGGCCAGGTCCAGCGCCGCGTACGCGTCGCCCGCAGCCGCTTCCGCCCGGATCACCGGACCGCGCGAGCGGAGCGTGATCTCCACCCGGTCGGAACGGTCGGCCTGACGGGGGTTCGGCTCCTTGGACACCTCCACGTCGAGGCTGATCACCTTGCCGTCGAACTTCTGGATCTTGTCCAGCTTCAGCTTCTCGGCCACGTGCTTGCGGAACCGCTCGGGCACCTCGGTCTTGCGGCCCTTGACGACGATGTCCACGCAGAACTCCGTTCCCGGATCGCTCCGCAACGGTGGCGGAGCGCCTCCCTTTTGCACCAGGCTCCAGTGGTATTCCGGAGCCTCGGACTCGGTGACCTTCCACCTCCTCCTGCCCACCGGCGGGTTCACCATCCCACCGATCTTCCGACAGCTGAACTCCGGTTGTCGGCCTGCCCGAAACCTGGTGGTGCATTCGTCGAGGCCTGGGATTCACCATTCCTCACCACCGAACATAGCGTGCCGACCGCCTTCTCGGCACCCGCTACTCACGCGTACCTCCGTTCAGGTCCCTTTGCCCTTCCACGACCTGCGGAGATGAAACATTTCTGTCAGTTCCGGTTTATTCCGAAAGCAGACGGAGAAGCTGCGACCACAGCTGCCGAGGGATGCGGGAACCCGCCTGTCCCGAGCAGTGCCGGACCGACCGCGCGGGCCGCCTCCGCCAGCGTCGCCCCGGTCGTCAGCAGGTCGTCCACCAGCACCACCCGGCCGCCCGCGAGGAGCCGTTCCGAGCCGGGGACGGCCTCCAGCGCACCCGCGAGGTTGGCCCGCCGCTCGGCCGCCCGGAGCCCCGCCTGGTCGGCGACCCGGCGCCGCTGCCGCAGTACGGGGAGGACCCGCGCCGGGGTGCCCGAGCGCCGCAGCGCGGCCGTCGCCGCGCGGGCGAGGCGCCGTACCGGATCGTGCCCGCGCGCGGCGGTGGCACGGCGGGCGGACGGTACGGGCACGAGCAGCACGGGCCCGTCCTGCCCGGACCACCCCGGCCCGGCCCGTACGGCGGCCGCGAGGGCGTCGCCGAGCGGCCTCGCGAGCACCAGGGCGCCGCGCTCCTTGTGGGCCAGCAGAAGGGCGCGCACGGCGTTCTCGTACGGAGCGGCGGCGTGCACCACCGGAAGCCCGGGCGGCTCGGGCGAGGGCCGCACCCGGCACGGCTCCCGGCCGCCCAGCGCGTCGCCGCAGGCGGCGCACAGCTCCGTACGCGGCCTGCCGCAGCCCCCGCAGGCCACCGGCAGGACCAGTCCGGCGAACTCCCGCCACCATTCCCGCACAGCACCACCCTGCCCGCCGCCCCACGGCCCCGCCACCCCTGTGGACAACGGCGCCGCGGACATGACCGCTGTGGGCAACGCAGCTGTGGACAACGCGGCCGGACACCGTCGCCTCAGCCCGGGTAGACCAGCGAGGTGCCCTTCTTCAGCACGGTCTGCCAGTTGTCGCCGGGCGACAGCTTCACGATGCCGTCGCTCATGGTGTCCGCCATCAGCGGCAGGAGTTCGTCGTCGGCCGCGGCGATCGACTCGACCTGGTTGACACCGGGCAGCACCTCGGAGGACGAGGTGGACCCGTCCGCCTGCACGTACCGGACCTGCTGGACCCCGCCCTCCTCCTTGCCGACCACGACCAGCCGGCCGCGTCCGGACCAGGAGACCGCGGTGACGTCGGTGAGCTGCGGCGCGGCCTGGCGCAGGTCCTGCACGGACACCTGCTGCGTGTCCCCGGAGCCGACCCTCTCGACCCGGCCGATCTTCAGCGTCCGGTGGCCCTCATCCCCCACGAGCAAGGCGATCCGCACGCCGTCGGCGGACATCCGGAGCGCTTCGATCCGCTCCCCGCCGAGGCCCGGTACGGCGACCTCCTGCGGGGCGCCCTCGCCGTCGGCCAGTCTGAGCAGCCGGGGTTGGTCCGGGTCGCGGTCGGCGACCCAGAGGTCGCCCCGGCCGTCCCAGCTCGGTGCCGACAGACGGTCGTCGGCGGACGCCGCGTGGCTGACGACCGGGGCCTCCGCGGGCAGTTCGCCCTCTTCGACGATGGACGCCACGTACAGCCGCGACCGGTCCGTCGTCACCGCGGCGGCCTTCTGCTCGTCGCGGGAGACACCGACCGCGCTCATCGGCCGGGTGCCCTCGCCGAGCGGGCCGGTCACGGGTATGGGGTCGCCGCTGCCCTTGGTCGAACCGGGAATCCGCTGCACCTTCCCCTCGTCGACGAAGTACTGGCCGACGGGGGCTCCGGAGCCCCGGTCCGGGGTGAACCCGGTCGTCTCCTCGGCACCCAGCGAGCAGAGCACCTTCCGCCCGTTCTCCAGCTCGACCTGCTCGACCCGGGCGGACGTCAGGTCCCGCAGGGTGAAGAGCACCTGGGCAGCCATCCTCCGGCAGGCGCTCCGGGTGGCGTGGGCGGCCTCCTTGTTGAGCGGCACCTTGAGGACGTTCTGGTCGTCGGGCGCCAGCGAGGTGACGCCCTTCTGCAGCCTCGTACCGGCGGGGAAGCTGGAATCGACGACGGGCCGCAGCCAGTCGGTCGGCCCGTCGAGGAGGGTCCGGATGGTCTGCGTGGTGGCGTCCATCCGCGTCACCGGATCGGTCCGGTTGCGTACGTAGACGGGGTCGGCGACCAGAGCGGCGGGGCCGCCCGCCGTACCGGCCGCGAAGTAGTAGGTGTTGACGGAACGGTAGAGCCGCTTGAAGTCGGACTGGCCCAGCACGAGACCGTCCGGCACCGAGCCGATCCGCCACTCCTGCTTGCCGTCGGCGTCCTTCTCCCGCACCAGGTGCAGGCTCTGCACGTAGTCGGCCGGCGCGATCGGCTGGTACGAGCTCTGCGCGTCGACCTCCGCCACCTTCTGGCCGCTGAGGGTGTACGTGGTTTCCGTCGCGTCGTGCTCCGCGCCCTGCGGGGCGGGGGCGTTGCGGTTCGGGGCCTTGGCGAGCACGGTGGTGCCGGCGGCGGGGCGCCAGGTGCGCGCCGCGTCCTGCGTCAGATAGGTGCGGGTCGTCCGGAACGAGGGGTCGTCACTCGTCATCGACTCCAGGAACCCGTCGACCACCTCGCCCGGCTCCGCCCCGTCGCGCGGCGGTACGGCGTAGACCTGCACCTGGGCGTCACCGGCCTGGGAGGCGTCGACGGGCTTGACGTCCCCGACGACGGGCATCGACCCGCAGCCGGCCAGCAGCAGGATGCCGAGGCCGAGCACCGCGGTCGCCCGCCCGGCTCTGCGGCGGCGGCCGTCCCTGGCCCGCCCGGCTCTGCGGCGGCCGTCCCTACGACGGTCAGAACCCACGTCGGGTGTCCTCCTGGTCCGGGAGCCTGTCCTGGATCTGCTCCCGGGCCTGCCCGGGAAACTTCTCCCGACTCTGCTCGGGGATCTGTGGTGCGGGGGCGGGGGGAGCGGAACCCGGGCGGGCCACCACCCGCGCACCGCTGCCGGGCAGCGCCGCCGGGTGGACCGAGGCGGGGGCCTGCCGCGAGGCACCCGGCCGGGCAGAGGCGGGCAGCGCGGCGCGGTCGGAGGAGCTGGGCTGGTGGGGCACGGCCATCACGCGGTGCCGGCCGTCGGCGTTGGCGTCGGCGGCCGCATCCCCGGCACCGGAGCGTTCGCGGTCCGCGACGTTGCGCCGCGAGTCCTCGGGCTCCAGGGGTATCGGGGATCCGCGCAGCGGCTCGTCCGCCGTACGGGGAAGGGTGAGCCGGAACTGCGAGCCGCCACCGGGCTCGCCCCACGCCTGGAGCCAGCCGCCGTGCAGCCGGGCGTCCTCCACGGCGATGGAGAGCCCGAGCCCGGTGCCCCCGGTCGTACGGGCGCGGGCCGGGTCGGCCCGCCAGAACCGGTTGAAGACGCGCGTCGCCTCGCCGGGCTTCAGCCCGACACCGTAGTCGCGCACCGCGACGGCGACGGCGCCCTGGGCCGCGCCCATCCGCACCACGACGTCCCGGCCCTCGCCGTGCTCGACGGCGTTGACGACAAGGTTGCGCAGGACGCGCTCGACCCGCCGGGGGTCCGCCTCCGCCACGACCGGCAGTTCGTCGCCGACCACCCGGATGCGGGTGCCCTTCCGCTCCGCCAGGGGTTCGGCGCCGCCGATCACCCGGCGGACGACGGACCGCAGGTCGATCGGCTCGGCGTCCAGCGCCGCCGCCCCCGCGTCGAACCGGCTGATCTCCAGCAGGTCGGAGAGGAGGGACTCGAACCGGTCGAGCTGATCGCCGAGCAGTTCGGCGGCGCGGCCGGTTATCGGGTCGAAGTCCACCCGCGCCTCGTGGATGACGTCGGCCGCCATCCGCACGGTGGTGAGCGGGGTGCGCAGTTCGTGCGAGACGTCGGAGACGAAGCGGCGCTGCATCCGGGACAGCTCCTCCAGCTGCTGGATCTTCAGCTGGAGGTTCTGGGCCATCTTGTTGAAGGCCTCACCGAGCCGCGCGATGTCGTCCTCGCCGGTGACCTTCATCCGCTCCTGGAGCCGCCCCGCCGAAAGCCGCTCGGCGATACCGGCCGCCATCCGTACCGGGGTGACGACCTGGCGCACCACGAACCAGGCGATGGCGCAGAGGAGGACCACGACGAAGAGACCGGCGGTGGCGAGCGTCGTCTTGACGAGTGCCAGGGACTTCTCCTCCTGCGTGAGCGGGAAGAGGTAGTACAGCTCGTAGGGGTTGTGGTCGATGTCGTAGAGCCGCTTGCCCACGACGAGCCCGGGCTGGGACTTGCCGTAGGAGTACCGGATCAGCGAGTACGTCTGGAACGCGCCCGGGCCCTTGTCGACCGACTCGCGCAGGCGGTCCGGGACGCTCGACGCCTCCACGCTCCCCGAACCGCGCGGCGCCCGGCTGGCGGTGCCCCGGCTCACGGAGTCCGGGCTGAGCGCCACCACGTTGAAGGCGTTGGCGCCGCCGCTGGCCAGCTGGTCGACGAGGTCGGTCCGCCAGGAGGTGTTGGCCGACATGCCGTCGGAGCCCTCCTCGCGACCCGGCGTGAGGGGCTCGTTCGCCTTCGCCTGGGCCGCGGCGAACCCGCCGGCGGCCTGGGTCTGGGCGGCTTTGCCCTTGGCGTCGAGCAGACCGTTGCGTACCTGCCCGATGACGACGAAGCCGAGCAGCAGCACGACTCCGAGCGACATCAGCAGGGTGCCCGCGACGACCCGCAGCTGGAGATTGCGGCGCCACACCCGCACGGCGGGCAGCAGCGGACGCCGCACCCAGCGCAGCAGAAGGCGCGGGAACGGGCCTCCGGGCGTCCGGTCGGTGAACAACCGGCCGCCCCGGAGAAGGCCGGAGCGCCCCGGTCCGGCAGCCCGCTCCTCGGGGGCTCCGGGCTCCCCGGGGCCAGGAGCAGCGCTGCCTCGGGTCATGTCAGCTGGGTCCGGCCTTGTAGCCGACGCCACGCACGGTGACGACGATCTCGGGCCGCTCCGGGTCCTTCTCGACCTTGGAACGGAGCCGCTGGACGTGCACGTTCACCAGTCGGGTGTCCGCTGCGTGCCGGTAACCCCACACCTGCTCCAGCAGGACCTCACGGGTGAAGACCTGCCACGGCTTACGGGCGAGCGCGACCAGCAGGTCGAACTCCAGGGGGGTCAGCGCGATGGACTGCCCCTCCCGCTTCACCGAGTGCCCGGCCACGTCGATGACCAGGTCACCGATGGTCAGCTGCTCGGGCGCCGGCTCCTCCAACCTCCGCAGGCGTGCCCTGATCCTGGCCACCAACTCCTTGGGCTTGAACGGCTTCACGATGTAGTCGTCGGCCCCGGACTCCAGGCCCACCACCACGTCGACGGTGTCACTCTTCGCGGTGAGCATCACGATCGGCACGCCGGACTCGGCCCTGATGAGCCTGCAGACCTCGATGCCGTCCCGTCCGGGCAGCATGAGGTCGAGCAGCACCAGGTCCGGCTTCGCCTCCCGAAAGGCAGCAAGTGCCTTGTCGCCGTCCGCTACGAACGACGGTTCAAAACCTTCTCCACGCAACACGATGCCGAGCATCTCGGCCAGTGCGGTGTCGTCGTCGACGACAAGGACGCGTCCCTTCATAATCGACATCATCCCATTAGCTAATCGTTATCTGCGATGACCTGGCACACAGCTCGGCCAGTCCGGCCCTCGTGACCGGCGAAATGACGCCCTCCTCCGTGACGATCGCCGTGATCAGTTCCGGCGGCGTGATGTCGAACGCCGGGTTGTACACCGGGGTTCCCAGCGGTGCCACGGCCAGTCCGCCCCGCTCTCCCGCACGCGACGCCGACCGGGGCAATGTGAGCTCCGTCACCTCGCGGCCGGAACGCCGCTCGACGACGATCGACGCACCGTCCGGGGTGGACCGATCCACCGTGGTGGTCGGTGCCACCACGACGAACGGCACGTGGTGGTACCGCGCGAGCACCGCGAGCGGGTAGCTCCCCACCTTGTTCGCGACGGAGCCGTCCGCGGCGATGCGGTCCGCGCCGATCAGTACCGCGTCGACGTGCCCCGCGGCGAAGAGCGACCCCGCCGCGTTGTCCGTGAGCAGCTGGTACGCCATCCCGTGCCGGGCGGCCTCGTAGGCGGTGAGCCGGGAACCCTGGAGCAGCGGACGCGTCTCGTCCACCCACAGCCGGCGCAGCCTGCCCTGCCGGTGCGCCGCGAGCGCGACGGCGAACGCCGTCCCCTCGCCGCCGGAGACCAGCGCCCCCGTGTTGCAGTGGGTCAGCAGGCGGTGACCTCCGGCCGGCAGCAGCTCGTCCAGGAGGGACAGGCCGTACCGGGCCATGCGGCCGGAAGCCTCGGCGTCCTCGCGGTGCAGGGCACGCGCCTCGGCGAGCGCCGCGGCGGCGGCCCGTTCGGGCGTCGCCCCGTCCGCGAGGGCCGCCGCGTGGGCACGGACCGCGCGCCGGACCCCGTACGCGAGGTTCACCGCGGTGGGCCGCGCCGTGGCCAGCAACTCCGCGGCCTCGTCCACGTCGTATCCGCGGACCGCCGCGAGGGCGACGCCGTATGCCCCGGCGATGCCCAGCAGCGCTGCCCCGCGCACCGCCAGCGTCTGGATCGCCCGCACCAGCGCGGGTGCGTCGGTGCAGACCAGCTCGACCTCCTCGGCGGGGAGCCGGGTCTGGTCGAGCAGGACCAGGACGGGGCCTTCGGGCGGGTCGTCCCAGCGGAGTACGGGAAGCGCGGAGGGCTCGATGCCCACCGGCGATTGCGCGTCCAGATCAGCCATCCGCCCAGTCTGCCCGCTGGGAGGCCCACATATGAAGGTGCCAACCAGAAGCACCTCGAACGCACTTCTGCCCCGCGTGGCACGATGGCTGCCAACCTGCCGCCCCGATGCGCGGTCAGGACGGTGAAGGAGCCAGAATGAACGACTCTCCGGGCTGGGCCCCGCCCGGATCCGCCCCCTCCGACGAGCAGGGCGCAGGCGTACCCCGCCCCTCCGGACCCGTCGACTCCGAACCACCCACCGGCTCCCGGCCGACGAGCGGGAACTCCACGGACGGGAACTCCACGGACAGGGACGGCGCGAACGGCGGCCCGGCCGGCGGTGACGGCGCGGCGGGCCAGTGGTCCGCCGCCCAGCCGCCGCCCGGCCAGTGGTCCGCCCCGGCCTCGCCCGCACCGGGGCCGGGGGCTCCTCCGCCGGCACCGGGCTGGGGCGGCAACCAGAATCCCGGTGGATACCCGGGCTGGGGTCGCCCGACGCCTCAGCCGCACTCGGGCTGGGGCGGAGCTCAGAACTGGGGCCAGGCTCCGGTGGCACCCAAGCCGGGTGTCGTCCCGCTCCGTCCGCTGAGCGTCGGTGAGATGCTCGACGGGTCGGTCTCGGCCATGCGCGCCCACTGGCGTACCGCCCTGGGAGTCAGCCTGGTGGTCGCCGTCTTCGTGCAGATCGTCTCCGTCCTGGTCGAGCGCTTCCTCCTCCCCGAGCCGGTCACGATCGATCCGGATGCCTCCGACACCGAGGCCCTCCGCCAGTCCTTCGACGCGATGCGGTCCCTGCTCATCACGAGCGCACCGAGCGCGGTCCTCAGCATGGCCGCCTTCCTCTTCACCGCCTCGGTGCTCGGCGTGGTCGTCAGCCGCTCGGTGCTGGGCCGCACCGCCACCTCGGCCGAGGTCCGGGCGGAGGTCCGGCCCCGGATCCTGGGGGTGGTGGGGCTGGCGCTGCTGCTCGCGGTGGCCATCGTGGCGATCATGGCCGTGGGCGCGGCGCCGGGGCTGCTCGTCGGTTCCGCGGAGGGCGCCGCCCTCCTCGGGCTCGGGTGCCTCGTCGCCTTCGGGGTGTCCCTCTGGCTGATGATCGTCTCCTGCCTCGCGGCCCCGGCCCTGGTGCTGGAGCGTCAGTCGGTGGCCCAGGCCCTCCGCCGTTCCGCGAAGCTGGTCCGAGGAGCCTGGTGGCGGATCTTCGGCATCCTGGCCCTCACTTCCCTCTGCGTGGCCGTCGTGTCCACGGTCATCGCCATCCCCTTCCTGCTGATCGGGATCACCGTCGACGGAGGCGCGGCCAGTTCCCTCTTCAGCAACGACCCGACCCCGACCGGCTGGCCCTTCCTCCTCGTGTCCAGCATCGGCAACGTGCTCGTCTCGATGCTGACGTACCCCTTCGTCTCCGGTGTGATCTCGCTGCTCTACGTCGACCAGCGCATCCGCCGCGAGGCTCTCGACCTGGAACTCGGCCGTGCCGCCGGGCTCCCCGGATACACGACCACCGGAGGCTGATGGCATGACGGGTGCGGGGGGCACCACCACATCGGGGCCACAGGTGTGGGCCGGTCCGAGATTCGGAGACATACCCGTGGACACCCCACGGGTTCCCGCACGGGAGGCGGCGGAGACCGAACTGTCCAAGGGGATGTACCACGAGGGCGACCCCGGCCTGCTGCGACGAGCCTTCAACTCCTTCTGGGACTGGATCGGCGGGCTCTTCGACTCGGCCGCCGGCATCGTGCCCGGGGGGCCGCTGGGCGTCCTCGTGCTGGTCCTCCTGGGCGTCGGCCTGGCCGCCGCCCTCTGGTGGCGGCTGGGCACACCGAAACGAGCGGCCGGCTCGGCCAAGCCCCTGTTCCGGGAGAGCGGACCGCTCGGCGCCGCCGAGCACCGCACCGCTGCCGAGAGGCACGCGGCCGCTCTCCGCTGGACCGAGGCGGTCCAGGAACGCACCCGGGCGATCGTCCGATCCCTGGAGGAACGCGCGCTGCTCGATCCCCGCCCCGGCCGCACGGCCGACGAAGCGGCGGAAGAGGCCGGACTCCGGCTGTCGGACCACGCGTCCAGGCTGCGCGCCGCGGCCCGCACCTTCGACGCCCTCACGTACGGCGGCCGTACGGCGGACGAGACCGCGTACTTGACCGTCCGCACCCTCGACGGCGACCTCGAAGCGACGCGGCCCGCCGCCGCCATCACGACGGGAGCCGCCGGATGACCGGGTCCACGCAGACCGCCGCCCCCGGCCCCGTCGGTGCCGCCCCGGGCACGGGCGCCGCTCCTGCGGGTACGCGTCCGGCCCCGGGCTCCACGTCCCTGGCCGCGACCCCCGCACAGCTGTGGAAGCGCGCCCGCGGCTTCCTGCTGGCCGTGCTCGTCCTGGTCATCGGCGGCATCACCATCGCGGCTCTGCAGCCCGGCAGCCACCATGGGACGCTCGACCCCCGCTCGGCCGACCCGGAGGGCAGCAGAGCCCTGGCGGAACTCCTCGGGCACCGCGGTGTCACCGTCGACGTGGTCACCACACTCGACGGCGCCGTCTCCGCGGCAGGACCCGACACCACGCTCCTGGTCGCCGCCCCGGACCTGCTCACCCGGTTCCAACAGGAGCGCCTGTCCGACGCCACCGCCGGCTCCGGCGGCCGTACCGTCCTGATCGCCCCGGGAGAGCCGTCCGTCCGCGTACTCGCCCCCGGCGTGGACGTCGGACCCACCGTCAGGGTGACCACCCGCGCCGCCGCTTGTCCGTACCCTGCCGCCCGCCGCGCGGGCACGGCCGACCTGGGCGGAGTCACCTACACGACGGACGCACCCGGAGCCCTCGGCTGCTACCCGGCCCACGACCTCACCCCTCTCCTCGTCGTCCCGCGGCAGAACGGTGAGACCGTCCTGCTCGGCTCCCCCGACCTCCTGGTCAACCAGCACCTCGCCCACGAGGGCAACGCCTCGCTGGCCCTGCAACTCCTCGGCTCCCGTGCTCATCTCGTCTGGTACCTCCCTTCTCTCTCCGACCCTTCCGCCACCGAGGGCGGCCGGGGCACGAACGATGACCGTGATACCGACAAGGACCACCGGGCCGGTGGTGGCTCCGGGCAGGACCACCGCACCGGCAGCGGCTCCGGCCAGGACCACGAGACCGAGGACGGCGCCTCCGGGGACGACCAGCCCGATTTCTTCGACCTGATCCCCTCCGGCTGGTTGTGGGGCACGCTCCAACTCGCCGTCGCCGCCGTGCTCGCGGCTCTCTGGCGCGGACGCAGGTTCGGTCCGCTGGTGACCGAGAACCTGCCGGTCGCCGTCCACGCCTCCGAAGCGACGGAGGGTCACGCCCGCCTCTACCGGAAGGCCGGCGCACGCGACCGTGCCGCCGCCCTGCTCCGCGAAGCGGCTCGTACCCGCCTCGCCCCACTCGTGGGTGTCCGTCCCCGCGACGCGCAATCCCCGGACGTACTCGTCCCCGCACTCTCCGCCCGGCTCCCCGCCGACGGCGACCTCGATGCCCTGCTCTTCGGCCCGACTCCGGCCGACGACACCGCACTGATACGCCTGGCCGACCAACTCGACGCCCTCGAAAGAGAGGTACGCACGTCATGAGCGCCCCGACCCCGGCGATTCCTGAGACCTCCGCGGATCCCAGGAACTCCGACGAAGCCCGCGCATCACTCGAAGCCCTGCGCTCCGAGATCGCCAAGGCCGTCGTCGGTCAGGACCCGGCCGTCACCGGACTCGTCGTCGCCCTGCTCTGCCGGGGGCACGTCCTGCTGGAGGGCGTCCCCGGCGTGGCCAAGACGTTGCTCGTCCGCGCCCTGGCCGCCTCCCTCGAACTCGACACCAAGCGCGTCCAGTTCACCCCCGACCTGATGCCCAGTGACGTCACCGGGTCTCTCGTCTACGACGCACGCACCGCCGAGTTCTCCTTCCAGGCAGGTCCGGTCTTCACCAACCTGCTGATCGCCGACGAGATCAACCGCACGCCCCCCAAGACCCAGTCCTCGCTCCTTGAAGCCATGGAGGAGCGACAGGTCAGCGTCGACGGAACCCCTCGCCCCCTCCCCGATCCCTTTCTCGTCGTCGCCACCCAGAACCCGGTGGAGTACGAGGGCACGTACCCCCTCCCCGAGGCCCAACTGGACCGCTTCCTCCTGAAGCTGACGGTGCCTCTCCCCTCCCGGGAGGAAGAGATCAACGTCCTCACCCGTCACGTCGAGGGCTTCAACCCGCGTGACCTGAAGGCGGCGGGCATATCTCCCGTCGCCGGTCCGGCCGACCTGGAGGCCGCCCGAGCCGCTGTCGCCATGACCTCGGTCTCCCCCGAGGTCGCCGGTTATGTCGTCGACCTCTGCCGTGCCACCCGCGAATCCCCCTCGCTCGACCTCGGTGTCTCCCCCCGCGGCGCCACCGCGCTGCTCTCCGCCGCCCGTGCGTGGGCCTGGCTCACCGGCAGGGACTACGTCATCCCCGACGATGTGAAGGCCCTCGCTCTGCCCGCACTCCGTCATCGCATCCATCTGCGGCCCGAGGCCGAGATGGAGGGCGTCACCCCGGACGCCGTCATCACGGCGGTCCTCGCCCTCGTGCCTGTCCCCCGATGAGGCGGTGACCATGGCCCTCACCGGAAGAGCTGCTCTCCTTGCCGCTGCGGGGTCACTCCCTGTAGGTATCCTGGGCCCCAGCTGGGCCGGGATGCTCGCGGTGAATGCCCCCCTCTCGCTAGCCATTCTGTGCGACTACGCCCTGGCAGCACCAGTGCGAAGCCTACGTTTCACCCGATCCGGTGATACATCTGTTCGACTTGGTGACGGCGCCTCGGTGCAACTCACCGTGACCAACAGCTCCCGCCGTCGCCTGCGTGCCGAGCTTCGCGACGCCTGGTCTCCGAGCAGTGGAGCCTCGGCCGCGGAGTCCGGCGCGTCCCGCCACACGCTCTCCGTCGCCGCCGGCGAGGCACGACGGCTCACCACGCTGCTCCGGCCGACCCGACGGGGGGATCGTGTCCCCGATCGAGTGACAGTCCGGTCGTTGGGCCCGCTGGGTCTGGTGGCGCGTCAGGGCTACCACAGGGTGCCGTGGAACGTCCGGGTACTCCCGCCGTTCACCAGCCGCAAGCACCTGCCCTCCCGTCTCGCGCGACTCCGCGAGCTCGACGGGCGCACGAGCGCACTGAGCCGTGGCGAGGGAACCGAGTTCGACAGCCTCCGGCCGTACGTGCCGGGTGACGACACCCGGTCCATCGACTGGCGGGCCACGGCGCGGCAGTCGTCGGTGGCCGTCCGCACCTGGCGCCCCGAACGGGACCGGCACATCCTGATCGTCCTCGACACCGGCCGTACTGCGGCCGGGCGGGTCGGTGACATCCCGCGGCTCGATGCCGCGATGGATGCCGCCCTCCTCCTCACCGCTCTCGCCGGGCGGGCAGGGGACCAGGTGAACCTGCTTGCCCACGACCGGCGGGTGAGGGCTCAGGTCCGTGGCCGCACGGCCACCGGAGAGGTGCTGGCGCGCGTGGTGGACGCCATGGCGACGCTGGAGCCCGAGCTGGTCGAGACGGACACCCGCGGCATGAGCACCGCCGCTCTCGCCGCAGCTCCGCAGCGCTCGTTGATCGTGCTGCTGACCACTCTGGACGGCGCCCCCGCCGAGGAGGGCCTGCTGACGGTCCTCCCGCAGCTCACCAGGCGCCACACCGTGATCGTGGCGGCCGTGGCCGATCCCCGCGTCGAGGAGATGTCCCGCAGAAGGGGCTCGGCGGAGGCGATCTACGAGGCAGCAGCCGCCACCCGCGCCCAGGCCCAGCGCCTGCACGTCGCGGAACGGATACGGCACCACGGAGCCGTCGTGGTCGACGCGCTCCCGGAAACCCTGGCACCGGCGCTGGCCGACGCCTATCTGTCGCTCAAGGCGGCCGGCCGGCTCTGAACGCGCTCCGCCCTGTTCTCAGTCTTCCCGCCTCGGCAGGTGCCGGCAGCGGAAAGCAGAGAACAGGGCGGAGATCCAGAGCGAGAGCCGGTATTAGTGAAATGGCCCCGGAACGCAGAAAACCCCCGTGCCCAAAGGCACGGGGGTCTCCCGGAAAAATTGTTCGGCGGCGTCCTACTCTCCCACAGGGTCCCCCCTGCAGTACCATCGGCGCTGAAAGGCTTAGCTT